>CALAVD010000144.1 GCA_937892085.1 uncultured Prevotellaceae bacterium | reverse complement strand
TAAGGCATCCCGTGAGATATTATTGTTGACTCGAGCGCCACCACTGGTTTGCCAGCCTCGAGCGCTTCGCTAACTTCCTGTGAAATTGATAGATATTTGTTCATATCAGTTGTGAATTATCTGTTGTGAGTTTCTACTTATTTAGTTTACTAATTGCGGGATTTACTGCCATGGGAGATTCTAAAGCGAGAGATGCAGCTTTTATGCCAAAGGCACACGCTTCACTCAAGGCAGCGCCGTTGAGCTCGGCATGGACCACACCAGCCATGAAAGCATCACCGGCACCTGTGGCGTTGACCACCGTCACGGGCTGTGACGGCAAGGCAAAACTCTGCTCGCCATCGCTGCAATACACGCCGCGCGCCCCCATTGTGATGAAAATGCGTGTCACGCCACTCTCCACAAACCACCTCGCCATCGCTTCCACGTTGCCCTTGATGCCCGAGAGTGCCACCGCCTCGGCTTGGTTGACCTTGACGATGAGCGGAGCAGAGCGTTGTGCGCCGAGCAGCGGTTTTATCTTCATGGCTTTGGCGGCCGATGTGGCATCAATATATAAAGGTGCCGTACAGTGCTTCGCGAGATATTTCAGCACTACATCCGTGGGGTTGCAGTCGGCAACCACAGCACGACTGGCATTAATGCTGGCGATGTGGGCAGCCACCATCTCGGGGGTGAGATGAGCCATCAGTTCCATATCGGCAGCTCCTGCCTGCATCTCGCCGTTATGGTCGTTAACGCACACAAAATAATTGCTTCTGGCACCTGCCACCTCAAGGATGGGGTCGATGGTCATGCCCACGTGGCGGCAGTCGTCGCGCAAGGTAAGGGCGATGCTGTCGTCGCCAAAAACGGTGAACAGCCTCACCTGCTCGCCCATCAGGCACAAATTGTGGGCAATGTTGCGCCCCACCCCGCCAAACCCTATCTCCACACGGCTTGGATTGGAGTCGCACGGCACATAACGCCCTAATGGTGAGGCGGTGATATCAACATTGGCAGCGCCTATTACGGTTATCATTTATTCGTTGGTCGTTTTTCGTTTATCGTTTATCGAAGATAGATGTGAGAATATGAGGATTGTGCATTGTGCATTATGAATTGTGCATTGTGCATTATGAATTGTGCATTATGAATTATGCATTATCTAAGCACAATCTCCCGTATCACAGCCTTGCCCACCAGCTCATTGAGGTTGGCGATGATTGCCGTGCGTGAGAGCATCAGGTCATTGCGCAAGGCGGCCGAGGTGATTTTAACAGTGATCACGCCATTGTCAACATAGCGCTCAGTGGTCATGCGATTCACACCAGGCCCCACCACTTCGCCCCATAGTCTCAACGCCTTCTGCTCAAGCACTGCATCTTCAATGTCCTCTTGCTGCATGAAGTCACCTATTATCTCAGCTATCGACTTGGCTTCGGTGCGTTTCATTGGTGCACCTCCTCCTGGCGGCTGGCTACGGCTGTGATTGCACCATTCTCTACCATAAACATGGCATAGTCGCCACTCATCATCGCGATTATCTCATCGAGATGGGTACGGTTGGTGTCGGTGATGAAAATCTGCCCGAAATCCTGGCTGTTGCTCACCACATTGATGATGCTCACCACACGTTGCTCGTCAAGCTTGTCGAAGATGTCGTCGAGGAGCAGGATGGGCGTGGTGCCAGTGTATTTCTTCAGGAACTCAAACTGTGCCATTCTTAGCGCAATGGTATAAGTTTTGCACTGACCTTGCGAACCCGTCTTGCGCATGGAATGGTCGCCGAGCCATAGCTCGATGTCGTCGCGGTGCACGCCACGCGTGGTGTAGCCCATTATCATGTCGCGGTCGCGGTTGGCATTGAGAAGCTGCTGCATCGTGAGCTCGCCGAGGTGACTCTTGTAGCTCAGACGCACACGCTCGCCATCACCGGCAATCGCCTGATAATAACGCATAAAGATTGGCGCAAACTCTTCGATCCACTGCTGGCGTGCCTGATGCAGCACAGTGGCCGATGCCGACATCGCCTGCTCCACCGTCTCATAGAGCAAGGGGTCGCGGTAGTCGTTCTTTATCATGGAGTTGCGCTGCTCTAAAGCCTTGTTATAGCGGATGAGCGCATCGAGATACTGATGGTTGCCCTGCGAGATGATTTGGTCCATGAGACGGCGACGCTCATCGACACCACCACGTATCAGGTCCCAGTCGAGTGGCGACACCATCACCAGCGGCAGCAGACCTATATGCTCGCTTAGCCGCTTGTAGTCCTTGCCGTTGCGCTTCACCGTCTTGCGCTTGCCACGTTGCACGCTCACAGCGATTTCCTCGGGCGAACCTTTACGGCTGTAGCGCCCCTGCAGCATCAAGAACTGCGCGTCGTGATTGATAGCTGCGCTGTGCTCGTTGCTGCTGGTGAAGCTGCGGCAATAGCTCAGGTAATAGATGGCGTCGAGCACATTGGTCTTGCCCATACCATTATTGCCTATCAAGCAGTTAACCTTCTCCGAGAACTGCAACTGCGCCTCAGCGATGTTCTTATAGTTCAATATGGAAATCTGCTCCAGTGTCATGCCACTGCAAAGGTACAAAATAGTTTTGAGTTTTCAGTTTTTAGTTTTCAGTTTTTTTGGCCTTTTCACCTATATGCGTTCATTTACATTACCACAAATTCCCGAAAAAGATAATAAAAAGATAATAAAAACGCCTTAAACTATAATTATAATTTTGAGAAATGAAAAATTAACATTATCTTTGCCGTGACATTAACCAACACAGTAGGTTGATGTCATGACATAAGAGAAGCATTTTTGCTTTATCCAATCTTGGAAAATCGCCAATTTTTTACGTAGATGGATAAGCAGTAAAAGATGCTCATGTGTGTGCCTATTCCACCCTAGGCAAGGGGAAAATATAGGCATCGCGTGGGGTGGACTGTTTATTTCTACGTGGGCGTTTGGCGATGCCTCCAAGATGATAAATCAGACAAGTCCCGCGCTTTTCTTTACTCTTTATTATTATTGCCAAATTCGGGGACTCAGGAGGCATCATCGGCAGTACAAAACTGCTGGTAAAGAAGTTGCGCCCGACACGAACAAAGGGAACCTGTAAAAATGAAAAAAGTGTTACTGCTAATGGCACTAATCCTGAGCCTTACAGTGAATGTAAATGCCCAAAAAAACAATAAGGGCGAGAAAAAAGCATTTGAGGAAGCAACAGCACGATCGCTTGAGCCATTCCATGCTGCCTATGTGATTCCCATTGTCTATGATGTGGATGTGAGCAGCCGCCAGCAATTTGGCCCTTATGCTTTTGAAATTAAAGGGGAACTCAAAGAATGGGAGCTGCAAAACAACAAAAAACGCGCCGTTTACAAAGCCCTGCTTGAAGTGGGAGCAGATGAAATGGTGGGAACCCTTTATGACAGCTACATCAATGAAAGCGACCCAAAAACCTTGTATGTTACAGTATCGGGCTATCCTTGCAAATGGAAGAACTTCCGCAACCTTGATGCCAACAGCAAAGAGATTGAACTCATCAAGGTCATTTACCCATCAAGTGGTGTGAGCATCAGCTTCGATGGATCAAAAGCCACAAAAGAAGAAAAAGACAGCAAAACCAACAAATAATCATCATCTCACAACCCTTATTGGCAATTTCATTTATTAACAATAGATGAGATTGGGGTTTGCCCACATCTCATCACAAAATCATTTTAAGCTATGAAGAAATCTATTTTATCTGCAATGGTGGCTTTATTTGCCATTACATCGTTCACTTCAAATGGTGAAATCTTGACATCTCGCTCGTTCTACAAGGAAGGCCCACGCATGACTTGGTTTGTGCGCGGCGGCGTTAGCCTTAACAGCATCAGTGGCGATTTCGTGAAAGATTTTAAGAATAGTGCCGAAGCAAGGGGCGATAAAATGTCGTTTGGCATGAAACCCGGGTTTGACATTTCGGCAGGATTCCAGCGTTACTTTGGCAAGAAGAATCTTTACTGGGGTGCAGAGCTAGGCATTGGCACTCGAGGCTTCTCGGCAAAATACACCCACGACTACATCGAGTATGACTCAAATGGTAATAAAGTGGAAGTCAGCGAAGACTACAAGGCTAGCCTGAGCAACATCAACGTCAAACTGCCTATTTTCATTGGCTATTGCCAGCCAATTGGTGAGCACATGAAGATTGACGCTCATGTGGGTCCCTACGTAAGCTACGACTTCACCAAGAGCACTAAAGATGACGACAACGTTTTTAATCGTAGCTATGAAAGCCTTGAGTACATGGCCGACGTTGTAGGTGTTGATGCAGGAGCAGCTGTGGGCATTGGTTTCTGGTATGATCACTTCCTGATTGACGTAACTTACCAAAAGGGGTTCATCGAGACTGTAAATTATGGTGGTGACAAGGGCACTTCATCTCACATCATGTTCCGCATTGGCTACGGATTCTAAATCACAGAACTTACCGCATTTTTGACAGTTAAACACTTAGTCATGTGGCAAATGCCGCTCAAAGGGTTGCCACATGACTTTATTATAAGGAAGAATTACTATGACTCTGAGAAAGATATTATTGTCGTTTTTTATTGCTACTGCCTTGATTGCTGTTGCAAAGGATGACAACACCCTTGAAAAGTGGGCTAATAATCAGCAGACTCCCGATTATATAGATGGAGTTCGCATTTTTCGACCGGTTATCAAAAACGGTAAAATGACTTTTGGCGACTTCATTGTTCTCAGCACTCACGAGAGCAACGATGTAGCGTTCACACGCGCCTTGGCCTATACTATAAACGAAATGGATCCCGAAACCGAGTCAATAGAAACTGTAGATTATGACTTGCACCGTTTTGTTGTCAATCGTGCCATCAGCAGTGATGACGGAAACATCTATGAGTTTGCCGAAGCGGTGGAGGTGGATAATGGAGTTCTCGCTTTCATGATTCCAGACATTGTGGTAAGGTACAAAGACAAACTGATTTTCAACAAAAAAACATCTTTCCATAAATTTAATTTGGAGAAAAAAGAACAGCACCGCAAGTTTGTGGAACAATTTTCTCTTCTTAACTCACGCTATCTTGAGCAAATGGCAAACGCTACAGCCTATAGCAATATTGAAAATGTGAAAAACTGGGAGGCAGTAAAAAAAGGGAAAGCCACAAAGGGCATGAACTATACCGAAGTGCTGCTTACCGAGGGCAAGCCCGACAACATCACTGAGAGCGATAACATCACCAAATGGATGTATGGAAGCACTTTTATCATAATTTTCACCAACGGTATAGTTGAGAGAATAGTAAATTTTTAAGACATATATTTACATGCAATTTTCTTTATAAACAAACCACGGAAATCTAAGCCTTAAAAAAATTAGAGGAGGGCGT
>CALAVD010000143.1 GCA_937892085.1 uncultured Prevotellaceae bacterium | reverse complement strand
CGTTTTTTTTTCAAAAAGTGTCACACGAGACGAAATGATAATCTCGCAAAGCTGCCACTTCGTGGTCGCAAAGCCTGCTCACGCAGGAATTTTTATTAAACACAGGATTATGCAGGAGACTCAAAAAATTACTATCAATTAATAGCATTATGAGAACGAGCGCCTCGAGCCTAACCAACGAGCAAAAAAACAGGTTTCAACTGATGAAATCAACACCAAAAAGTGAAGAGAAAAGAACCGTCACCTTTTCTTCACTTCATTTTTTTAGGTTTTATTTGGGTGATGTGATTTAAAATAGTTATCTTTGTGGCATTGAAATAAAGATACCTTTACACATTAACTAAAACATAACTAAAACACAATCATGAACGAGATTGAAAAACTTCAACCCACGTGCATCTGGCGCAACTTCTATGCGCTGACACAAGTTCCCCGTCCCTCAGGACATGTAGAGAAAATTCAGCAATACCTGCTCGACTTCGCCAAGAAAGTGGGCGTGGAGGCATTCCAAGACCCTGCCGGTAACATCGTGATGCGCAAGCCCGCCACTCCAGGCATGGAGAACCGCAAGTGCATCACCATGCAGGCCCACATGGACATGGTGCCCCAAAAGACACCCGAGAGCAAGCATAACTTCGAGACCGACCCCATTGAGCCATATATCGACGGCGACTGGATCAAGGCAAAAGGCACCACTTTAGGTGCCGACGACGGTTTAGGTATCGCCGCCATCATGGCAGTGATGGAGGATAACACCCTCAAGCACGGTCCCATCGAGGGCCTTATCACTAAAGATGAGGAAACTGGCATGTATGGCGCCAACGACCTGCCAAAAGGTCAGATGAAGGGCGACATCCTCTTCAACCTCGACAGCGAGACTTGGGGCAAATTTGTGATTGGCAGCGCCGGTGGCATCGACGTTACCGCAACACGCAAATACAACGAGGTGAAGACCACCGCTGGCGAAATTGCCGTGCGCATCACCCTCAAGGGCCTTAAGGGCGGTCACAGCGGTCTTGAGATTCACGAGGGCCGCGCCAACGCCAACAAGCTGATGGCTCGCTTGGTGCAACTCGCTATCGTTGACCACAAGGCCCGCTTAGTGAGCTGGCACGGCGGCAACATGCGCAATGCCATCCCATTCAAGGCCGAGACCGTGATGACACTTCCCGAGGACAACCTCAAGGGCATGAAGAAGCTCATCAAGACCATGAAGGCCGACTTTGAGAGCCAGTTCCGTCTCATCGAGGACAATATTGACCTCACTCTCAAGAAGATTGACCGCCCCAAGATGAAGATGGCTCTCGACGACCAGACCACCATCCTGCGCGCTCTCTACGCCTGCCATGACGGCGTGGTGCGCTTCATCCCTGCCTATCCCAACGTGGTAGAGACATCGAGCAACCTCGCCATCATCGACATCGAGGACGGCAAGGCAGCAGTGAAGATTCTCGCCCGCTCAGCACGTGAGGACATGAAGGACTACATCGTGAAGATGCTCATGACCTGCTTCCACCTCGCCGACTTCAAGGTGGAGACCGGCGGCGACTACATTGGCTGGGATCCCAACCCCGACAGCGAAGCGCTGCACATGCTCTTAGACATCTACAAGAAGCTCTTCAACGAGGAGGGCATCGTGCAAGTAGATCACGCCGGCTTAGAGTGCTCTATCATCTTAGGCAAGTACCCACACATGGACGTGGTGAGCTTCGGTCCCACACTGAAGAGCCCGCACACCACCATCGAGCGCGCCTACATCCCTGCTGCTGAGCCTTTCTGGAAGCTGCTCGTTAAGGCGCTCGAGGAAGTGCCAGTGAAATAATAGGACATTTCTATAGGAAATATAGGATATATAGGAAATCTATCTATGGGGAGGATTTTGCATTCTGCAAAATTCTCCCTAACTTTGTGGCACAAAATCACATCATCATGAACGAATATCTTTACAAGGAAACCGACAACTTATCGTCAGTCATCACCGCTCAACCTCAGTTGCTGCTCACCCTGTCGCACATAGGCATCCCCATGGGCTTTGGCGACAAGACGATAGCGCAGGTGTGTGCCGAGCATGGAGTTGACCCCAAGTTTTTCTTGCTCATCTGCGAGGTTTACAGCAACGACAACTACATTCCGTCGCAAGCAATGCTGCGCATCACGCCAATGGAAGGGCTTGTGCCTTACCTGCTGCGCTCACACGACTACTACCTCAACCGCGGGCTGCCACACATAGGGCATCACCTCGAGAAGATTGCCAACATGCTGCCGCCTCGCGCCGGCAAGGCGATAAAGCAGTTCTTCAGAGCGTATATCGAAGAAGTGCGCGAGCATTTTGCTCACGAGGAGAAGATTGTGTATCCTCACATCAGCAACCTGATAAGCGGCAAGAGCGACAGTTTCAAAATCAAGGACTTCCTTGCCTCGCACGGCAATCTTGAGGACAAGCTCAGCGACCTGGTGCAGATTATCTTCAAATATCTGCCTGGCTCAAATGCCGACAAGGATAGCTCCCTCTCTAATAAGATAGAGGGGACAGTGGGGAGTGTGAAAAACGAGGACGATGCCATCGACATGATTTTTGACATCCTTCAGCTCTCGCGCGACTTGCGCAAGCACGCCACCATCGAGGACAAGATTTTAGGACCATACGTTAAACTGCTTGAAAAAACCGCACAGCGATGAAAAGGAAAGTATTGATAGTAGAACCTTCGGAGGTCATCGTGGAAGGACTGGTGGCGACGCTGAACCATAGCGACCTGAAGATACTGAGACCGGAATACAGCGCCGAGGACTTAGGTAACAGCCTCGACGTGCTGAAGCCTGATATTCTCATCGTCAACCCCACGCTTAACGACAACGTCGCCGAGCTGCGCAATGGTCGCAAGATAGCTGTGGCGGCGCTCGTTTACCAGTATGTGAAGCAGGCAAGGCTTAAACGCTTTGATGCGGTAATCGACATACGCGACAGCCAGCAGTCGATACTGCAGGCGGTGCTTGAGATAAGTGCCAAGACAGCCTCTCCTGACGCAGCCATGAGTAACCACGAGCTCACACGTCGCGAGACGGCAGTGCTGGTGGAGGTTGCGAAGGGTCTCTCAAACAAAGAGATTGCCGCGCGCCTCAACGTGAGCGTGTTTACCGTCACCACCCACCGCAAGAACATCGTTCGCAAGACGGGCATCAAGAGCGTCGCCGGCCTCACCGTCTATGCCCTTCTCAACAACCTCATCGATGAAGACACGGTAATCTAATGCATCGTCTCAGTTATATCAAACAACTTGAACAACAAGTTAACAACTACAACAACAAAAATAATTAGTTGTGAAGATTATATCAAACAACTTGAACAACAAATTAACAACACTAACAACAAAAATAATTAGTTGTGAAGATTATATCAAACAACTTGAACAACTCATAAACAACTTACACAAC
>CALAVD010000142.1 GCA_937892085.1 uncultured Prevotellaceae bacterium | reverse complement strand
TGTCATTAGCGGTAAGGAAATCCGCCAAGGCGATGTGGTCCTCACCTCGGTAGATGGCGTTAAGGTAAACCGCATGTGGCGCACCAACGCTGGAGTGCAGTATCTGCAAGTGGGTGGCAAGATCACCATTACAGCCGATGAGGGACGTGCAATCACTTGCGTGACATTTACCGTGCAGAACTACAAGTTCTTTCTGGAGGCACAAGAGGGAAACGGTTCCCTTGATGACGATGCCTACGCGTGGAGCGGCAATTCAACGGCCATCACGTTTGATAATGAGAATGAGGCCAACGAGTACAATACCCAGTCGCTGCTGCTAACCATGACAGTCACCACCGATGATGCCAACGATGAGACCTACACCCCCGATGCCGCAACCTACGTTGAAGTTGGCTCGATTGCCGAGTTCAATGCCCTTGAGGTGGGCACTCTCGCCAAACTCTCGCTCAATAACGCTCAGGTGAATGGCGTGGACTGGAGTGCAGCCTATGTGGAGGACGCTACCGGCGCCGTGGAGTTTGACGGCCTTAACCTCGGTCTTGAGCGTGGTGATATCCTCAATGGCTACATCTACGTGAAGCGCAGTCAGTTCTACTTCGACGAAGACCCCGACGATGAGGTGCCCGGTCGTGAGCGTCCACAGGCCGCCAACGATGCCCTGACAAGTGCCGACACATTCACCAAGACCAGCGGCAATGAGCTGCAGCCCACTCTTTTCACAATGGCCGAATTGCTCGATGATGCTAACTTCTCGAAGCTCGTAGCCCTCAATAATGTAGCAATCACCTTGAATGGTCGTTTCTACGTTGCCGAGGCCGATGGAAGGCAGGTGCGTGTCAACGATATGCTTGGCTATCTCCCACAGGGCACCGAGATTCCTGAGAACGGAGAGTTGTGCAACATCACCGGTATCTTCTCGTGGAACGGACTGGTATATCAGATTTACCTCACCAGCGTAGATTATGCCACTGCAATCTCTACTGTCAGCGTTGGTGATAGCGACAAAGACGCACCAGTATTTAATCTCATGGGACAACCAGTGCATGGCACACTGCCAGCTGGCATCTACATCCAGAATGGTCGCAAGTTCATCGTTCGTTAAGCTATGAAGAAAATTGTATTATCTGTCTTGCTTGCCGCATTGGGCATCACTATGGCTAATGCCGAAGTGATAGGCGACGTGAATGGCGACGGCTCGGTGACTGCCGCCGATGTGACAGCACTCTACGACTATCTGCTCAACAACGACAGCAGTTCCCTTGTGAACGCCGATGTCGATGGCGACGGCGCTATCACTGCCGGCGACATCACTTCGGTCTATGACGTGCTGCTCAATGGTGTTGCGCAACCCGACTTCCTCGACTTCACCGTCAATGGCGTGACATTCCGCATGATTTATGTGAAAGGTGGCACGTTCACTATGGGTAACAATAATATGGCATCGGAGAGTCCTGCCCACAGCGTGACGCTCACCGATTTCTATATCGCTGAGACCGAGTGCACACAGGCGTTGTGGAAGGCTCTGTACCCCGACTACAGCTATTTTGCCACGGTTGGCGACCAGTTGCCTTGCAACGGACAGTGGTACAGCGAGATTTTGCAGTTTGCCGATGCACTTAATGCCTATCTGCATGAGAGCGGTGCGCTGGCTGCCGACAAGAGCTTCATGCTGCCCACCGAGGCGCAGTGGGAGTGGGCGGCTCGCGGAGGAGTGAAGAGCAACGGCTACACCTATGCGGGAAGCAACAACATAGACGACGTGGCATGGTACGCCGCCAACAGCGGCAATGTGGTTCATGACGTGAAGCTCAAAGCCCCCAATGAGCTTGGACTTTATGACATGAGCGGCAACGCCTTTGAGGCGACTACCGACAACTTCTCGGTGGACTACTCGTGGGCTGCCGACGGCGAAACCGACCCCACTGGCTCGCCCTCTGCAAGTTCCTATGGCCTCACGCGACGTGGCGGCAGTTGCTCACAGACAGCTAACCGCTGCACCGTCACCAAGCGCGATTTCAACGACATCGACTTCAACGGCGGTGCCAGCGAAGATATGTCATTCCGTCTGATTTTGAAGTAAACCATCTTATAAATCCAAATCTGATTTGGGATAAAAAAGGGCGTGTCAACATAAGAGTGACACGCCCATTTTATACTCTATATAGAAAAGGTCAGAACTGCTTGGCGGCTGCCATTACCACCTCGCTCAGTGTGGGGTGGCCGTGGATGGCTTGCGCCATGCGGTTGACGGGCATACCGGCGTTCATCGCCGTCACTGCCTCCTGGATGAGGTCGGCAGCGTGCGGTCCGCAGATGTGGCATCCCACGATGGTGAGATCCTCGCTGCTGACGATGAGCTTGACCATGCCGTCGGTCTCGCCCATAGCCACAGCCTTACCGTTGCTGCGGAAGAACGACTTGGTGGTAACCACCTCTATGCCCTGATCCTCGCATTGCTGCTCGGTGAGACCCACCATAGCCAGTTCGGGAGTGGTGAACACTGCACTCGGCACGATGTCGAGCTTGATGTGGCATTTCTCTCCCAAGATGTGAGCGAGAGCCACGCTGCCCTGCGCGCTGGCGGCATGGGCAAGCATGCAACGGCCGTTCACGTCGCCAATGGCGTAGATGCCAGGTACGTTGGTCATCATGTTGTCGTCAACCTCGATGCCGCGGCGGCTGGTCACGATGCCGGCAGCCTCAAGTCCCTCAGGTAATACCGCCTGACGTCCCACTGACATCAGCACCTTCTCGGCAACGATGCTCTTGGCTTTGCCCTTGTGGTCGAAGGTGATTTCAAGACCATCGTCGGTCTTGTGAATGCCATTGACTGCAGCCTGGGTGAGGATGTTCACGCCGCGTTTGCTCATCACGGTCTTAAGGCGCTTGGCTATGTCCTTGTCGAATGGAGGAAGAATCTCCTTCATGAATTCGACAACTGTGACCTCCACGCCAAAGCTGCTGAACACACCAGCAAATTCCATTCCAATCACGCCACCGCCCACTATGCACAGACTCTTGGGGAGTTCTGGTATGGCAAGGATGTCGTCGCTGGTCATAGCTAAGTCGGCACCCTCGATTGGTAGTCTGCGAGGGATCGATCCAGTGGCAATCACAATGGCGGGAGCGGTATATTGCTCGCTGGCAACCTCTATTGTCTTGGCATCGACAAACCTTGCCTCGCCATTGACCACGGTGATGCCGTCGCCGCCCATGAGCATTGCCACGCCGTCGCGCAGCTGCTTCACGACCTCCTCTTTGCGAGCAAATGCCACGCTGTAGTCAACGCTCACTTCGCCGGTGGTGACGCCAAACTGTGCTGCCTCGCGCACGGTGTTGATGACCTCGGCATTGCGGCAAAGAGCCTTGGTGGGTATGCAGCCGCGGTTGAGGCAGGTGCCTCCTAACAGGTCGCGCTCCACAATCACCACTTTCTTGCCGTGGTGAGCGGCCTCGGCGGCCATCTCATAGCCGCCAGGACCTGCACCTATAATTATAATATCGGTTGAAATCATATTGTTTAGTTTTGTAGTTAACAAGAGAACAAGTTAACAAGTTGACAAGAATTGTGCATTATGCATTGAGCATTATGCATTAAATTTCGTCAACGCTCAGTAGTTCACGATAAGTAACAATCTGCTTCAAGGCTGCCTTGGTGTCGTCGAGACGGCGAACGGGCGTGTTGTGCGGAGCGGTCTTCACGAGTTCGGGGTTCTCCTTTGCCTCGATGGCGATTTTCTTCATCACCTCGATAAACTCGTCGAGAGTCTCCTTGCTCTCGTTCTCGGGAGGCTCAATCATCATTGCCTCATGGAACAAAAGTGGGAAGTAGATGGTGGGAGCGTGGAATCCGTAGTCGAGCAGGCGCTTAGCCACGTCGAGAGTGGTCACGCCGGTGCTCTTGTCCTTGAGACCGTCGAAGACGAACTCATGTTTGCACACACCGTCGAGCGGCAGCTCATAATAGTCCTTGAGCGACTCTTTCACATAGTTGGCGTTGAGCACTGCCAGTGGTCCCACATTCTTGATTTCGTCCTTGCCCAGAGTGAGGATATAGGCATAAGCGCGCATCATCACGCCAAAGTTGCCCAAGAATCCGCTGATAGAGCCTAACGAATCTTCGCAGTCTTCCATGTGATACCAGTAGATGTTGTCGGCAATCTCCTCGCGGGTAACGCGTGGATTGGGGAGGAATTTCTCCAAGCCCTCACGCACGCCCACAGGGCCGCTGCCAGGACCGCCGCCACCGTGAGGAGTGGAGAAGGTCTTGTGCAGGTTGATGTGCATGATGTCGAAGCCTAAGTCGCCGGGACGGCACTTGCCTAACATGGGGTTGAGGTTGGCTCCGTCGTAGTACATCAAGCCGCCAGCCTCGTGCACGAGTTTGGCGATTTCGGCGATGTTGTGCTCAAAGATACCTAACGTGTTGGGGTTAGTCATCATCATGCCGGCGATGTTTTCGTCAAGAAGAGGCTTCAAGTCTTCTACATCGACAGTGCCATCGGGACGGCTCTTCACCACAACCACCTCAAGACCACACACTGCGGCACTGGCGGGGTTGGTGCCATGTGCGCTGTCGGGGATGATGACCTTCACGCGGTTGGGGTTCTCATTAGCAAGATGATAGCTGCGCATCACCATCAGGCCGGTTAGCTCACCATGAGCGCCAGCGTAGGGGTTGAGGGTGAACTCTTTCAAGCCCGAGAGCTCAGCGAGCGAGCGTTGCAGGTTGTAATACACCGCGAGCGCGCCTTGCACGTTCTCCTCGTCCTGCAAGGGGTGCAGGTGAGTGAACTCGGGCAGGTTGCACATCTGCTCGTTGATTTTGGGGTTATATTTCATGGTGCATGAACCTAATGGATAGAAGCCAGTGTCAACACCAAAGTTGTTGTTGCTCATGTTGGTGTAGTGGCGCACCACGGTCATCTCATCAACCTCGGGAAGGCAGGGAGCCTCCTGACGCATGAGAGCGTCGGGCAAGTCGGCGAGTTTATACTCTGCGAGCTTGTTCTCGGGCAGGCTGTAGCCCTTGCGACCCTCTTTCGAGAGCTCGAATATCAGTTTGCCATAGAATGTATTATTCATTGTTGTTGTCCTCCTCGCCTTCTTCAATAAATTGGTTAATCGCATCGATAAGGTCGTCAATATCCTCTTTGCTCACTGTCTCGGTGGCACACATCAGCAGCTTGTCGTCGTCGATGGGAACACCGGCGGCGTAGGCTTGGTTGAGCCAGCTCAGCAGGTCGTCGAGGTTAAGGGTGGATTTCACTACAAACTCGTTGAGGAATGGTTTGTCGGGATATTCAAGTTCAAACTTACCAGTCTTGACCAGTTGGTCGGCGAGGTAGTGGGCATTACTATAGCTGATTTCGTTCACCTCACGCAAGCCTTGTTTGCCCATCAGTGACATATACACAGTCACGAAGAGCGCCATCAGGCTCTGGTTAGAGCAGATGTTGCTGGTGGCTTTCTCGCGGCGAATGTGCTGCTCGCGGGCCTGGAGGGTAAGCACGAAGGCGCGCTTGCCGTCGGCATCGGTGGTGGCTCCCACGATGCGTCCTGGCATCTTGCGGATGAGCTTCTTGCTGGTGCACAGGTAGCCCACGTAAGGTCCGCCAAAGTTCATGGGGATTCCCAAACTCTGTCCGTCGCCCACGGCGATGTCGGCCCCCCACTCGGCGGGGGTCTTCAGCACGGCCAGGTCGGCTGCCACGG
>CALAVD010000141.1 GCA_937892085.1 uncultured Prevotellaceae bacterium | reverse complement strand
GTAGATATCCGCATCTACTCTATCATCTACGATGCCATTGAGGAGATTAAGAGCGCCATGGAAGGTATGCTCTCTCCCGACATCAAGGAGGAGGTTATAGGCAATGCCGAGATCAAGGAGGTTTATCACATCAGCAAGGTGGGAACCATTGCAGGTGCTATGGTAAAGGACGGCAAGCTCAAGCGTGGCTG
Source organism: uncultured Prevotellaceae bacterium (assembly GCA_937892085.1). GTDB lineage: Bacteria > Bacteroidota > Bacteroidia > Bacteroidales > Muribaculaceae > Sodaliphilus. Next base: position 5,272 of record CALAVD010000141.1, on the reverse strand, counting down.
CAAGGTGCGTGTGATTCGCGACGGCATCGTTCGCCACACAGGCACATTGGCATCGCTCAAGCGTTTCAAGGACGACGCCAAGGAGGTTACCAGCGGCTATGAGTGCGGCTTCAGCATCCAGAGCTACAACGACCTCTTGGTTGGTGACATCGTCGAGGCCTTCGAGGAAATCGAGGTACAGAAGACGCTGTAATTTAAAGTGTTAAGGACAAAGCAGAAAGTAATAATTCTCACTTTGTCCTTTTTCTTTTATACTTTCTCCTTTTATCTTATGCTTTACTATCTGAACATAGGCTCTAACCTGGAAGATCGAGAGGGAAACCTGTGGGCTGCCGATTTGCGGCTGTCGCTCGACCTTGGGCTGGTGACGGCACGCTCCTCAATCGTGGAGAGCGAGCCTTGGGGCTTTGACAGCGACAACGGCTTCCTCAACGTGGGCATAGCCGTTGAGAGTCGCTTCACGCCCATTGAGGCCCTCAACATCATCCACGACATAGAGCGCGAGCTTAACCACGGTCACAGTCATCGCGATAGCGATGGCAACTATGTGGATCGTCTTGTGGATATCGACATCATGGCAATCGACGACCTCGTCATTGACCTCCCTAACCTGCAAGTGCCACACCGGCACCTGCCTCGCCGTGACTTCTTCCTGCGTCCCATGGCAGAGCTCGCCCCCGAGTGGCAGCACCCTGTGCTCCACCTCACCGCCCCGCAGATGCTAGACAAACTAGCAGCCGAGTAAACAGTGAAAATGACAGAAAAATGCGTTTTATTTCGCTACGAAACCGTGTTTTGTCTTGTTCGTAGCAATATAAAACACATAAAAAATGAGACTTGAGGTTTGATTTCAAGTCTCATTTGTTTGATTGTAAAGTGGTTACTTCGCCACTTTCTCGAGTCGCTTGAGCATTGAGAACATGAATATTGCCGCTATGATGCACAGGGCAATGAGGATCGCCCAGTTATACATAAGCGGTATTTTGTTCCACAGCATTGATGGAATAGAACTCAAGTAGTTGCCTATAGCGGTTGCAACGAACCAGCCTCCCATCATGAGACCCTTGTATTTGGGAGGTGCCACTTTCGACACGAAGCTGATGCCCATGGGTGAGAGGAACAGCTCGGCGATGGTGAGCGTGAAGTAGGTGCTGATAAGCCATCCTGGCGATAACACGCTTTGAGTGCTGTCTCCTAAGTCCATAGGAGAAGTTAGGCCAATGGATGCCAGAGTTATCACTCCAAATCCCACCGCAGCCAAGAGCATACCCCAGGCAATGCGAGCAGGGGCACTAATCGCATGATTGCGTGCTGCTAAGACGCCGAAAAAGAGTATGCTGAATGGGGTGAGGGCAACCACAAAGAATGGGTTAAACTGCTGAAAGTCGCTGGGCTGAGCCATGGTGGGGTTATCCATTCTCAAAAATAAGCCTATTGCTAACGCTACAAGGGCTATAGTGGATATGCCACAAATGACGCGTGTCTTTTTCACCTTGCTTTGGAAAGTGGCAAAGCCAGTGTAAACTGCAAGTGCGACTAATGCCAAAGAGAAAATATTGAACCAGATGCGCATGCCGCCCGAGATAGAGAGATTGGTGTATTTCTTGGCGAAGAAAGTGAGTGCCGAGCCATTTTGGTGAAACGCCATCCAGAAGAAGATTACAACGGCGAATACGAGCAACAGGGCAGTGATGCGCTCTTTGGTCTGCGCCGGAGTGAGTTCTTCAACATTAGCATTTGATTCCTTAGCCTGTTTTGCCGTCTTCATAGCGTCTTTGAACCAGCTCTTGCAAGCAAAATAGATAACGGCACTCAGCACAAGCGACACACATGCCACCCCAAAGCACAGTCCGTAGCCTCCATAAAGTGCTTGGAGGTAGTCGGGAGAGACGTTAGCGGCGTCGTAGGTAAATCCGTAGCTGCTAAGGTATTGGTTGGTGATCCACTTTGCCATTGAGGGAGCGAACATGGCACCAATGTTGATAGCCATATAGAATAGCGAGAATGCGTCGTCGCGTCGGTCGGCATATTTAGGATTGTCAAAGAGGTTGCCTATCATCACTTGCAGGTTGCCCTTAAACAAGCCCGTGCCTATAGATACGCAAGCCAGTCCTGCATACATGGTGACGAGTCCCACCGTGTCGGCCGCTGTGGGAATTGCCAGTCCTAAGTAGCCCAAGAACATTGTAAACATTCCGATGGTAACACATTTGCCGTATCCAATTTTGTCGGCGAGCATACCTCCGAAAAGTGGTGCAAAGTAAACTACGGCGAGGAATATGGCATAAACCTGTCCTGCCTGAGCCTCGCTCCATCCGAATTTCGCTTGCATGAACAGCGCAAAAATTGCGAGCATCGTGTAGTAGCCGAAGCGTTCGCCGGTGTTGGCAAGCGCCAGGGCGTACAAGCCTTTAGGTTGGTTTTTAAACATAAAAAGATTGTTTTTTATTTGTTATTAATAGATTGAGTTGTTTTATTTTTTTACCGTAAACTGTCTAAATCTATGGAAAAAAATGAGATTTAGACGGTTTACGCACTTTTTTGTGCTGTTTTTGGTAGGAGACACCTCCTTTTAAAATGCAAATAAGTCATCCAAACACACTTCGTTTTGAATGGCTCCATAGTATTTGTTACGCGCCACCCCTTGTGTGGACACCATTACCACATGAACCGCATTTTTTGTTTTTGTGATTCTTGAGAAAACTGACTTTTTCGTGGCAAGTTCTCTCTCATAATTAGCAGTAATGGCAAACGGCTCTAATGAGTATTTCATCTCACACAAGTCGGTAATTCCGTCGCTTCGACTTATCAACAAATCTATCTGAGCGCCAGGAATGCCTTCATCTGTATTTCCACCATAGCGCCATGAGAACTCCTGGGTTAAAATTCCAGAAATCCCAAGTTTCGTCTTTATTTGATCGATATGCCACAGGCACACCCGTTCGAATGCTAAGCCACACCAAGTGTTGTATTTTGGCTTGCCTTGCATGGCCTGCCAGTAGTTTTTGCTTTGATGCACACCATGAATAAAAGAATAATAGAATAGTGTGTAGTTGTCAATTAATTGGTATATCTCATCTTTAACAATCTTACCTGGCACAGAATATGAGCGAATAAAACCACACCATTCAAGATCCTTGAGTATTTCACTAAAGCGCCCATTATTATGGAATTTTCCCTTATCGACAAGTTCCTTGCGTGTCATCCCCATCTTTCTATTAGCAAGCAGCGAAATTACTTTCATGTAGGGTTCGGGATTGTTAAATAATGATGCGTAAAGCATACTGAATTCGTCATACATATCGCCATCCTCTTTAAATATCATTCGATCTATTTCTTGAGGTAGGCTGGCGCCAGGCTTTAGTAAACTCCAATAGTAAGGCACACCACCAAAAATCATATATGCTTCAAGCAGTTGCTTGCGGCTCATCTCAATATTGCGAGACTGCATCATCTGTTCACACAAGCACAATGAAAATGGTTTAAGAGCGATGCGGTGAGACAGACGGTTGTGTAACCCACCCTTGTTCTTGATGATTTTTTTCACCATCCATGAAGTAGAACTACCACACACTATGAAAACAATGTCTTTACGAGCCGATGCCCAGCCGTTCCAAAAAGATTCCAGTTCACTCAAAAATCCTGAACGAGGTGCATCCATCCATGGCAATTCATCAAAAAAAATCAACTTCTTGCCCTCTGGGAGCTGATTAATAAAACGTTTCAACTCGGCAAAGGCATCCATCCAGTTTGTGATTGATGATGCAACATCTTTCAACCCCTGCTCTTTTAAGGCAAGTCTAAAACGTGCTAATTGGCGTTTGGCACTTGTGTGAGCAGCTCCAGTAAACTGAAAATCGAATTTATAGTTGAAAGTCTCTCTTATTAAAAAAGTTTTCCCAACTCGGCGGCGGCCATATACTGCGATAAACTGCGAATATTCATTTTCCACAGCTTCAAGCAATGTCTTTTTCTCTTTTTCACGTCCTATTAGCATCGATGTATTTTTTGTGCAAATATAGAAAAAAATGTCCGTAAACTGTCTAAATCTATGGAAAAAAATGAGATTTAGACGGTTTACGCACTTTTTTGTGCTGTTTTTGGTAGGGAAAGGAATAAAATCACCCTAAGGCTGAAATTTACCTCAGGGTGATTTTTAGGCTATATAATCTATCTCTTGTGAGACATGTTACTTGGTAACTCGCTCGAGCCACTTCACCATTCCGAGCATCACGCCCATCGAGATGAGGCACACAACCAAGAATACCGTCCAGCACAACCACAATGGCCACTTGTTATACATCAACGGGCCAAGCCAGATGAGCAGGTTGCCAACGGCTGTAGCGCCGAGCCATAAGCCCTGGCACAATCCCTGCAAGTTCTTAGGTGCCACCTTCGAGACGAACGACAGTCCGAGAGGAGAAATAAACAGCTCGGCAACGGTAAGGAAGAAGTAGGTCACGATGAGAACCCACGCGCCAGCTTTCATGCCTTCCTTAACGCTTACATCCATAGCCTTGAAGTCTTCGCCCGATGGATATCCGCTCACGTTAGAGTAGATAGCGAGGAAGAGGTAAGCAAGGCCTGCGATGAACATACCGTAAGCAATCTTGCGAGGAGTGGAAATTTCCTTGCCGCGCTTGCTCAACGCACCAAATATGAACATGATGATTGGAGTGAGCACAATCACGAAGAATGGGTTCACTGCTTGCCAAATCTCGGGAGCGATAGAGTCGGTCTTCACGAAGTCGCGAGCGAATACTGAGAGCGACTGACCGTTCTGGTGGAACGAGAACCAGAAGAACACAGCCACGCCAAGCACTGCAAAGAGTGCATACATGCGCTGCTTGATTTCCTTTGCCATAGCCTTTTTCTCCTCAGGAGTGTAGTCAACAGCTGTTTGAGCCTCTTTCTTGGCAGGAGTTGGGAAAATCTTCTGATAGTAGATGAAGATTATCAACGAGATGAGCATTGCTGCCACCGATGCGATAAATGAGTAGTGAACACCAGTGTTGAACACCTCAAGATATTTAGAGCAGAAGGCAGCCATGTCGGCGGGTGCCGAGCCACTCACTTGCTGAGCAAGGGTGTTGAGGTTGCTCATTGCTTCACCTGTCATGGCGCTGGCGCCATTAATGAACTGGTGGCACAATGCTGGCAACTCGGCGTTATAGGTGAGGTCGTTGACGCCTAACCACCACTGGCGCAGATAGGGAGCTACGAAAGGTGCGATAAGACCGCCAATGTTGATGAATACATAGAAAATCTGGAA
>CALAVD010000140.1 GCA_937892085.1 uncultured Prevotellaceae bacterium | reverse complement strand
AGCCTGCTTCGCAGGAATTTATTTATACCGCGCTTGCGCGGCTTTGCGACACCGGCAGGTGCGACTTTGCGAGAGTCCCCCCAGAATCAATGCACGATGGCGTTTTCACGCGTTTTTCATCGTACTCACGTTTAATTAGTTGAAATTCGTTTAATTCGTGTGCCTTTATTTTTAAAAGTCATGACATTACAAAGAGATGTGTCCACTTTGAAGGTCTGGTACAGAAGAAGCGAAAGATTTGCGTATTTTTGTATATTTTCTACGTAAAAATTTTGGTATTTTCGTAGGTTTTAAAGAAAAATATTTGCGTAACTCAAGCAAAGGCATTACCTTTGCAAACTAAATCGTGCAATAAATAATGATTATGAAACGAATATTCAAGCGTAAATTGTATGACCGCCTTCTTGAATGGAAGCACGTTCAGAACGGCAAAACAGCCATTCTGATAGAAGGAGCACGCCGTGTGGGGAAATCTACACTTGTTGAGACCTTTGCCAAAAACGAATATGAGTCATACATACTCATTGACTTCAACGAGGCTTCAGATGATGTTAAATCATTGTTCAAGGACTTGATGAACAAGGATTATATCTTTCTGCAACTTCAAGCGATTTATAATGTGGTATTGAAAGAGCGTAAATCGGTGATTGTTTTTGATGAGGTTCAGAATTGTCCACTTGCCCGACAAGCTATAAAGTATTTGGTTATGGATGGTCGCTACGACTATATTGAGACAGGTTCACTTATAAGCATAAAGAAGAACACTAAGGATATTACACTTCCAAGTGAGGAGGAGCGCGTCACGCTCTATCCTATGGATTATGAGGAGTTCCGTTGGGCTATGGGAGATGAGGCCTCTATACCTTTGCTTCGCACGTTCTACGAAAAATGTTTACCACTTGACAAAGCACATCGTGAAAAAATGCGCGACTTTAGACTTTATATGCTGGTGGGAGGTATGCCTCAAGCGGTAAATGCCTATCTTGAAACGAATAACTTCAGCATGGTTGATCTCGCAAAGCGTAGCATCATCAGGATATATCAAGATGATTTCCAAAAACTTGATCCTACCGGGCGCTTAGAAAGCCTCTTTATGGAAATTCCATCACAGTTGAGTCAAACAAATAATCGGTATAAGCCCTATTCTGTATTGGGCCAAGTGGACGATGACAAACTTATGGAATTGATGAAAAATCTTGAAGACAGCAAAACCACTCTTTTCTCATACCATTCAAATGACCCTAACGTGGGTATGTCGTTAACAAAAAATATATCCAAATACAAGATCTATTGTGCTGATACAGGTTTGTTTGTGACACTTGCCTTTTGGGATAAGGAACATACAGAGAATGTAATTTATCAGAAACTATTAAATGACAAGCTCAGCACGAATCTTGGCTATGTTTATGAAAATATGATAGCACAGATGCTTGCGACGTCAGGTAGCAAACTATTCTATTATACGTGGCCTAAAGATGCAACCCATAACTATGAGATTGATTTTCTTCTGTCACGCGGAAGCAAGATTTATCCCATAGAGGTTAAATCATCGGGGTATAATACTCATGCTTCACTTGACGCGTTTTGCAAGAAGTTCTCTCATATTGTTGATAAACGTTATCTTGTTTATACAAAAGACTTGAAGAAAGACAGGGAAACTCTTCTGCTGCCCGTATATATGACACCATTTTTGTAGATTCTTGAATGAAATACGTCTAAAAGTGGCAAGAATCCAGCTTTTGGAGAGATTAAATGAAGTAATTTCGTCGTTAAATTCAAGGTTTATTAACAGACAATTAAGGTGTTATAACTGTTCAGCGATTTTTGTTTTTAATCGCATAATTATCATCCAAACACTGGGCAAAGAGGTACAATTCAACAAAAAATTATTCTTATAGTAATCTTTTCTTGTTGTTTTTGTTTTGTTGAAAATTATTTTTTTAGAATTATCGACACTCAATATTTTTCCTACTTTTGCAAAATCTTTAGTAAATTCCGAGCTTGCGAGGCTTTTTGACACCGACAGGTGCAGCTTTTTGAAGAAATCGTGCTCTCATGGGCATTACCCCAGATGCAGTGTTTCATTCAAAAAGTTGCGAACTAAGTTCGTCGAAAAGCCTGCTCACGCATGATTTAAATATCCATTCGGAAACAATCTTAAACCCAAAATAGCACATGATATTTCTTTTTGATTTAGACGGAACGGTTACTCAGCAAGAGACACTACCCATCATTGCCAGCCACTTTGGTGTTAAGTGTAAATACGCAAGAAAAAACAAAGAAAATATGAAGTGCTACTTCAAAATTTCAGCGAAAATTTGAAGTAGCATTCCAAAAATTATTCATTTTCCAGGCTGTTTTTCTCAAGATGATTTTACAAATTAAAGTAGTTGCTGCGGTCGAGGTTGCGGCACTGCCGATGGCTTCCATGATGTGGGGGGAGCGGACGGTGACGCTGCCGTCGAGGTCGGCGATGGTGCGGGCTACTTTCAGGATGCGGTCGTAGGCGCGGGCGCTCATGTTCATCTTTGTGATGGCCTCACGCAGCTGTGCCATTCCTTCGGCGTCGGGCTCGGCGTATTTGTGCAAGAGGGCGGTGGTCATCTGGGCGTTGCAGTGCACGCCGGGGTAGTTCTTGAAGCGCAGGCTCTGGATGGCGCGGGCTTTGATGACTCGCTCACGGATTGCTGTGCTTGGCTCTCCTGGTTGCTTGCTCGACATCTGGTCGAAGTTCACTGGCTGAACCTCTACTTGCAGGTCGATTCTATCCAAAAGCGGGCCACTGATTTTACCCATATAGTTGTGGCGCTGGTGCGGCGTGCAGATGCATTGCTTGGTGGGATGGCCGTAGTAGCCACACGGACACGGATTCATGCTCGCCACGAGCATGAACGAGGCTGGATAGTCGATGCTGTACTTGGCGCGACTGATGCTGATGTGGCGGTCTTCCAGCGGCTGACGCATCACCTCAAGCACCGAGCGATTGAACTCAGGCAGCTCGTCAAGAAAGAGCACCCCATTGTGGGCAAGACTGATTTCCCCCGGCGTGGGATAAGTGCCACCGCCAACGAGGGCTACTGGCGAGATGGTGTGGTGCGGAGCGCGGTAAGGGCGCACCGAGAGTAGGGTAGTGCCTTGCGAGAGCTTGCCTGCCACGCTGTGTATCTTGGTCGTCTCGAGAGCTTCGCTGAGCGTGAGTGGTGGCAGAATCGACGGCAGTCGCTTCGCCATCATCGACTTGCCGCTGCCCGGAGAACCAATGAGCATGATGTTGTGCCCCCCGGCGCACGCCACCTCAAAGGCGCGTTTCACCATCTCCTGGCCTTTAACTTCGCTGAAATCGTAAGGGAATGAGCCCTGCGCGCGTGCAAACTCGGCACGGGTGTCAACCACCGTGGGTTCAAGGGTTATCTCATTTTTGAAGAATTGTATTACCTCGGTGATGTTATCCACACCATAGACGTTGAGGTTGTTGACCACGGCCGCCTCGGTGGCATTGTGGCGTGGCAGAATGAAACCGTCGAGCTGCATCTCGCGGGCAAGGATAGCCATGGGCAGCGCCCCCTTGATGGGCTTCACCGACCCGTCGAGCGAGAGTTCGCCCATAATCATGTAGCGCCCCAGCTTCTCGGTACCAATCTTCTCGTCGCTGGCGAGTATGCCAATGGCGATGGGTAGGTCGTAGGCCGAGCCTTCCTTCTTGATGTCGGCAGGCGACATATTGATTACCACCGATTTATGAGGGAATTTCTCCCCAACGTTGCTCATAGCGCAACGCACGCGTTCGGTGCTCTCTTTCACGGCAGCGTCGGGCAAGCCCACCATCACGGAACCAGTGCCCCAGTCCACCGAGACCTCTATCTCTACCGCGATGGCATCGATGCCTTGCACTGCGGCAGCGATGATCTTTGAAAGCATATAAAGAAGTTTTTGACAGATGACAATATCAATTATCTATGCAAAAATACAAATTATGTTTTAATTGGCAATGGTACCAGCTAATAAAACTACTATAATGCGGTAATATACTTGTCAACTTGTTAACTTTAAACACTAAAAATGCGATTAAGCAAGAGCACTGCCGAGCGTGAGCATTTTATCTGAACTCTCACCTTCAAGTTTATAGAGTTTTAGAACTTCAGAGACTTGAGTCAAGAGTCCGCTTTAAAAAATAAAAGCACAC
>CALAVD010000139.1 GCA_937892085.1 uncultured Prevotellaceae bacterium | reverse complement strand
TTCCCTACACGACGCTCTTCCGATCTGATTATTACGGCGGTAACATTCCGGCAAAACTGCGCTATATGGGGTATTTCCATGAAGCTTGCCGAAAGTGAAGCAGTCAAGACAAGAACATTGCAAAAATTCTCCATAGCGAAACACTATGGAGAATTTTTTGTTATAAAAAATCGACGAAAGTATCCATTTCCTGGTTGTTATCCATATTGGTCGGGTTGAAGAGGATTACTTCGTTCACTGCGCTCATCAGCTGTGCTGACACCGCCGCACTTCCGTTCGCCTTTGCCTTGTAGTCGAACCCACATTTTCGTGTCTTCTCGCCCCTCCTCCTTGTCACCATAATAAAAACCCCACTTTCGTGAGGTTTTTATTATTGGCGCCAGCGGCGGGACTCGAACCCACTCATCTTCCCTTATGGGAGCCTCCGTTCCACATCATGACTCTACTTGGCAAGACTTTGAATGCTCTCTTCGATTGAGATTGCAAAATTACTGCATTTTTTTTACATATACAAGAAAAAAGTTGATTTTGCAACTGGAGCAGCCTACTTTTTTACTGGAGTAGCATCTAAAGATAGCATTTACTCATAATAGTAGGCGGTTAGGTATGCCCACATACCCGGCGTAGTCACTGCTTCCTCAATCATTGAGCGAACTTTCTCTTCTGTCACATAAGTCTCTACCATGTAAGTAGCAAATTTCATAACTTCCATTATGTCTTTGCCGTCATCAAAATGGAAGTCATCAATTAACTCACGAGCATAGTCACGCTGATACTCGAAAATCAGTTCCTGTGTGATTCCTTCTTTTTTGGCTTTGATGAACTTTTCTCCCCAACCGGATTGTTTCATTTCATTCACCCAACCTTTGTACTGTTCTTGATAGTGCTTCGGAAAGCCTTTTGTCTCTGACATAATCATAAAATTTTATAGTTTCACATACCGCCTTGTATAACAGCCGAGGGTCGCTATGCCTTTGGTAGCACGCGACCCTCTCGCATGCCATTAGCATCTTTCTTTATAGTCGGGAGCAAAAGGCGAACATCACCGACTTGTATATTACAACTTCACTTTGTGAGCAGGTGGAAGATTATCAGGATCAAGCTCGGGGATTTCAAAGAGATTCAGTTTCGCCTTGATACCGACAAGTTGTGGTTCATCAAATATATAAGCGTTTTCCAACATCCAATTCACATTGTAAACCTCCCAACCACCGTTGTTGCTCCATATATTCTTGACCGGTTGCAAGCAGCAGTCCACGAGATCAACATACCCGATGACGGCACTGGTCGGTAATGTTTCAAGCAAAGGAAACGTTTTGTATTCCAAATGCTTGTTAATTTCTTTTTGAATCTTCCTTGGCAATTCATCTAACTTTGATGCTTCGTTCGTCTTGCTCGCAACGATAAACAAGCGACCACGATAGTCGGTAG
>CALAVD010000138.1 GCA_937892085.1 uncultured Prevotellaceae bacterium | reverse complement strand
ACCACCTCACAGTCGGCCTGCCCCTGGATAGACTTGTCGCTAGGTCGCAGGTGCATGATGCCCCAAATCGCCATACTGGCGACCACAGCCACAAGAATGAGCATAGAGGCGATAAGCGCCAAGCGTTTAGCCTGCCTTATCTTGCGGCGCTTGGCTTTCTCCTCCTGTTCGGTGAGTTTCTTTGTATCGGCTTTTTCGTCTTTCTCCTCATCAACTTTCGCTGTTTCCCGCGCATAAGCTTGTTTTTTCACTTCCTCAGCATTTCCCTTATTCTCGTCAAAAGTGGGAAACCCTTCGGTCTGGGTGCCTTCATCGCGTTTTTTATCGTCAATATTCTTTCCCATAATTATAAGTTATCTGTTGTCAGTTATCTGTTGTCAGTTTTGTAGGGACGAGACCTGCCTCGTCCGTTGATGTCAAGGACAAACTTTCTCGGTTACAAAGGTAATAAAAACTTTGCAAACAGCAAAACTCAAAGCCATTAAATCAATTCCCCAAGAGAATGTCATAGACTGCTGTGACGTCGGCAGCTGTGATGTCGCCGTCACTGTTCTGGTCGCCATTGACGAGATTGGTGGTAACATTGTTGAGCAAGAAGTCATAGAGCGCAGTTACATCGGCGGCAGTGATGTTTCCATCGCCGTTCACGTCGCCAGCTATTGCCGCACTCAATGGAGCATTCTTGTATATCACCTCAAGGCCAGGTATCAGCATCGTGTATTCTTGACCACTTGTCGATTTGCCCATATTAACTTGAACGTAAGTAAACTGAATGGGATAGTTGCCCATGTCATCGGCATCAATCCACTGGTCAATGGGCAGGTCGATGGTCGATTCAACATTAGCCGGCACCGACTCGGGCGTGACGGCAGGAAAGCTTATTTTGCCGCCATTGGGGCGCAGGGCGAAAGTGATGCCGGTGACCGGTGCCTCGCCGGGGTTGATGCGCACCCTTAGCGTGTCGGGGAGACTCCACAGTGTGACGTCCTTGCTCATGCGCAGGTAGTTGACACGGGCGCTGGAGCCTGTGTAACTAACTTTCATGCCGTTGTCGAGAGGCTCGGCGGCGATGTTCTTGCCGCCGCTCATGTTAAACGTCCACGTGCTGAGGTCCATCTCGGGGTCGAGAGGATAAATGCGCTGAGTGGGTTTCTGAACAATCACCTTCATTGTCACCGACAGGTCGCCGAGAGTGCCTGTTATTGTAGCTTCGCCGTCGCTAATGCCTTGCAAAACACCGATGTTCTCATCGATAGTGACGACACTCTCGTCACTGCTCACCCAGGAGAGTGCCTCAGGGGCGAGGGGCATCATGTTCTCCCCCACTTGACTCTGAAGCTCCACACGATAAGTGCGGTAGGTGTCGGTGATGATGGAATCATTTTTCAACTCAATAGCGTCACCACTGCCTATGATGGTGAGGGGAGCACTCACGCTGATGTCGCCAAGCGTGCCCGTGAGCATCGCCGTGCCACTGCCAGTGGCAAAGATTGTGTTGCCATCGCGTATCGTTCCCAACGACTCATCGCACGAGAGTTCCACACCTTGCACATCGCTGTCGATGAGCATTCCATATTGATTGTAGCCGTAGAACTTGGGGGTGTAAACGCCAAACTTGGGCACCAAAAGACTGAAATCAACAAATCGCAATGAGGCAATCACATCATCGTCGGGGGCACTGCTCACCACAAAGAAGCCGTTGCCATCGGCGCGCTCGGTGCCGTCGCTGGGCTTGTTGCGAATGCCTAATGTGCTGGTATATAAAGTGGAAGAGCCTCCACCATCAACGTTCATGGCATCGGTGGCACCAGCGTAGCGTATAATCTCGGCAAGCACGCTGGTTCGCACTCCGTCACTCAGCAACGACCTGCCGTCAACCACGAGGAAATACACCTTGTTGCCACCGTCGCTGTAGCCCACCGCCGAGCGTGGATGCAGCTGACTGGCATCGCCGCGCTCGCCCTCGGTGTCAAGCACCACGCCGTCGCCCAGAATTTTGGGATTTCCCGAAATCACCTGCTGGGGAATTACGCTGAGGTCACCGAATGTCCAAGTGGGAGAAATGGTGATGGTATCACCAACTTGCAAAGAGTTTACTACTGTCGCTGCCGTGCCACGACCGCGAATCACATACTTCCCAGCAGGAATCGTCATGTCGCCGGCGGTGCTGGTGTCACTGTCAACGACCATTCTGTAAGGTCGGGCACTTTCAAAGCGGTCGCCTTCTACAAGTCGGGCCACAAATTCGGTGCCAGCGTTGGTTTGGTCGGTGCTGCCATAGTAGCGATCGGTGTAAATCACAATCTTGTTGTTGTTCTCGCTCGAATAGGTGTTCACGCCGCCCAAAGTGGCTGTCGTGCCTGCTGGAGTGGTGAGTGTGCCGCCAAAGACAAAGGGGTTGACATACACCCCACCCTCCTCATCAACGATGAAGTTCTTATAGAGCGCGGCATTGTTGCGGGCCCGGTAAATCTCTCCATCAACCACTGTGGCGCCCACGGGCGTGCCCACAATCGACACGCCACGTCCTGTAGTGCCACTGGTGTTGAAGAAGTCGGCATTAATGCCGGCGAAATAGCGTTTCCCTGGCTCACTCTTGCGCTCTGCCATTGCCGAGACACGCTCGTTGCCAGCGAGTTTGTCGGTGGCACACACCCCCGCCAGCGACAGCCAGGGGTTGGTCATGTCGATGGTGCAATAAAACGCCCTCAACTTACCACCATTAGCGTTGTGGAGCCACAGCGAGGTTTGCGTGGTGCCAGGACCCACCTGGTTATGGAAAAGTGTATCGACCTGATATTCCACCCCACGCAGCATTAGGGTGTCGCTCGCCGAGGCGCACATCGCCAAAATCGAGAGCAAAGCAAAAAAACTGAATTTCTTCATATTATCACATTTTTAAAAATAAGGGTGCGCAAAAAAACCATGACACACCCTCATTATAAATATCATTAATCTTGTGCTTTGTCTAATCGCAGCCCAACTGTGAACTGTGAACTATTCTTCAGCTTCCCAACAGTATGTCATACACCGCCGTGACATCGGCAGCAGTGATTTCGCCATCGCCGTTTTGGTCGCCATTAACAACATTGGTGAAATCGTTGTTGAGCATTACGTCGTAGAGGGCTGTCACATCGGCGGCAGTCACATTGCCGTCGCCATTAACGTCACCTGGGATGAAAGTATGATCATCGGGTTCAATGGCGGCACCTATCTTGTAAACTCCCATTCCGTTAAAGGCCTTGAAAGTGAGCAGAGTCACCTCCTCGTTGCCTTGGTCGTCATAGCCCTTCTCCACAGCAATGCAGTGTACGCGCAAACCGCTGTCGTTGAACTTACCCACGCTATCGGCGGGGAGTTGCCAATATTTTGTCATGGTTTCTAGCATGTCGCCCTCGCCAAGCTCGCACACGTTGATTTGGCAGCCGTTACCGTCGCCGTTCATGTCGGCCTTTACGTATGCAAAGAAGTGACGGTCATCGAGGGTAAACTCGTTCATGCCATTGGCAGCAGCACGTGTGGGCCATAGTTCCTCGGGCACGTTCTCAAAACTGTCAACCACCGAGCCATCCACAGCATATAGCACAGGAGCTCCATCAAAGCAGTCGATATAGAAATACTCTCCGCTATACATATCATCGTCGCTGGTACCCAGCAGCATCTTCACCACCGGTGCGAGGCTGAAACCAGTTTTCTCGGCAGGATAAAAATCGGTGAAGTCCATATAGGGGTCACCATAGAAACCGCCTTCCCACGTGTCGATATCGCCACCCTGGTCATTGTGCCAGCGATAAACGGTGGGGAAACCGGGGTCGCTGCTGTTGTGACCTATGGTCATGATGTTGCACTCAGCTTCCTCAAGGGTGAGGTCGCCAATGAGATCGAGGTAATCGGTGCGGTAAGGCACTTCGCCCTTGCTCATGTTGGTCACCAGTGTCATCTCACCACTCTCGGTGTCAACCATGTAGATAGGAATATTAATTGCCGCGGCACTGGTCATAGGAGCCACCCAGATGTGACCGAAGTTGTCGGCGCCAATGCTGGTGTTGCCCAAGAACACGCCATAGGGCTCACCATTGAGGGTGAGATCCAAATCTTTGATAGACGCGCCAGTCATAGCATCGAAGCAGTGTATCACGCCCTGCATGATGGTGTCGTTTTGACCAGTCTGAGCGTTCGGCATCACAATCATCTTCTCCTGGCTGCGCGACACATACACCACGCCGCCCGCCATTGTAGCCGTACGTGCATTAGTGTGGCAGATAGGCGATGCCAAATAAGCCGAATTAGCGTGAACGCGGTCAAACATCCACAGGTTCTTCACCCCTATGCCGTTCACTTTGGCATAGGTCTGTCCGTCGGTCACCGCCCAACTGCTCATGGCAGTCAGCACTGCTACAATCGAAAGAAGTAATATTTTTTTCATGTTATAATATTATTTGCGCTAATTATTCTATTTTTCAATTTCTCGAATGCTCGATTTTCCAGCCAATTAAACATAAAGAGGGGAAAACCTCCAAGCCTCCCCCCTTAGTCTGTTTTTTCACTTATTATTCAGAGCCTAACAGTATGTCATAAACAGCAGTCACGTCGGCACTGGTAATGTTGTTGTCACCATTCTGGTCGCCGTTCACGATGTGTGACTCGTCGTTGTTAAGCATGAAGTCATAGAGTGCGGTAATATCGGCGGCAGTAACAAAGCCGTCACCGTTCACGTCGCCGGGTTTAGCTACTGGCATTGGATCATCGGGAACTACACCCTCGCCAACGATGTACACACCCATACCATTGTAGCACTTATAGTCGAAAATCAGCACCGCATCCTTGCCGCCCTCGGTAGTGTAATCTGAGATAAGTGGATGGATGCGCAAGCCGCTATCACTAACCTGTCCTAAACCGTCGGCAGGGAACGTCCAATAACGCTGCATTCCACTGAACGACATGCCCTCGCCAAGCTCGCAGATGTTCACCTGGCATGAGTTGGGAGCGTCGTACTGGCCAATTGGGTAAGCAATGAAGTTGCGGTCGCCAAGCGTGAACTCGGCAATACCATTACAGCCGGTCTTTGGCATGAGCAGGCTGTCGGCATCCATCTCGTCTTGAGAAAGGCTGCCAAAGCCGTCAATGATGGTGCCGTCTTTAGCATAGAGAGTGGGCACTGTGGTGAAGCCGTCGATGTAGAATGTCTCACCGCTATAGCGGGTGTCCTCATCCTCACCGAGCACAAAGCGAGCGGCGGGAGCTGTTCCCCACTGAGTTTGGCTCTCGGGATACATCTCCACGAAGTCCATGTAGGGGTCGCCATAGAAGAAGCCTTCCCAAGTGTCGGCATCGCCACCCTGGTCGTTGTGCCAGCCATACACGGTGGGGGCCTCGCTGGCAGCAGCGAGCACGTTGCACTCAGCTTCCTCAAGAGTGATGTCACCCACCACGTCGATGTAGTCAACGCGCTCTATCACGTCGCCCTTGTCAAAGGTGGTCAAGAGGGTGAGCTCACCAGTCTCGACATTTACCTGATAGAACTCGATGGTGTTTTTGGTCTTAAGGGTCAATGGAGCCACCCACACATGGCCAAAGTTGTCTTTACCAATGGAGTTAACACCACGGAAAGCTGTATAAGGCTCGCCATTGAGGGTCACGTCGAGAGCAGGCAGTTCCTCGCCTGTCATAGCATCGTAACGATAAATCACCGATGCCATAACGGTGTCACCAGGAGTGGGGATAAGCTGCTTGGCCTCGCTGCGTGGAATGTAGATAACACCTTCCTGCATCACCGCTGTACGTGCATTGGTGTTACACCACTCAAAGTCGCGGGCGAGCTCGCTTGCGCCATAGTGGACGCGGTCTAAGAGCCACAGATTGCGCATGCTGATGCCATTAATGGTCTGATAGCTGTTAGGGTCTTTCTTAAGCAGCAAACCTGCTGCCGATACACTGCTGCATGCTATAGCAACTAATGTTAGAACGAGTAAAAATTTCTTCATTTTGCAAAATGTTTTAAATATTAGTGATTTTATTTTATATTATTCTTTTACAACCTACAAAGAAACTAAAATCCCATCAATTCACCAAATTTTTCTAATATTTTTTCCGTGTTTAGTAATAAAATTACACATTATTAATAATATAAGACTAAAAATCAAAACCTCCAGCCAAGCATATATGAATGCGAGCTTTAAAAAAGTTGAGAGTGAAGAAAAAACATCTTCACTCTCAATTTTATACCAGAACACCTCTTAGTACTTCTTAGAACAGATAAGTGAGGCGTGGATTGACACAGAGCCCTAAAATGCGCTCACGGTTGCTATTGAAGTCATACACTTTCTTGTCCTCGGGGTTGTAGTACTTGAGGCCAGTGGTGTAAGTCTTCTCGGTTGTGGCAGCACGGAAGCCAAAATAAACAAAGTGAGTTACTGCATCAACAGCAAACTGTGTGGTATATACACCCTCGTCGGCTGTAGTGTTCTCGGGATTTGCCTCCATAGTGATGAAAGCTGTGTATTTGTCATAGTCCAGTCCTGCGCTCGGTCCAGGCATTGGGTAAGCCGTGAAGCCGGGTCCTGGTGTTCCACCCTTGCACATCCACACATAGAGATTGCCCAAGTCTTCATCGAGCGTGAAAGCTCGAGGCTGAGTAGCCTGCAGCAAGATGGGGAATGGGATGGGACCAGTCTTCGTTGCCGATGCCTCGCCAATGTCGCTGGTGCGGAAGCGGTAGATACCGTTACCCGAATAGTTCTTGCCCCACCAGAACACGCCGGTGCGGTCGAGATAGAGTCCGGTGTGGATAGCACCGTAGGCGATACCGTTGCCGTAGTAGTTGAGCATATTGTTCACGCAGAAGTAGCCTGTTATGCTAGAGAACACAGTCTGCTCACGCTCGCCACGAGCAGTGAGTGCCATGCGACGGATGCCGGTGTTACGGTCGGTGTAGTAGAGATAGCCGTTTGCTTGGTCGGCAAAACCCTGGAAGGGATCGTTGAACGCCTGTCCTCCCACATTGGTAACCATGGTGCTCACGTCGGTGCCGTCGGCAGTCATCACGCTGATTTTGCCATCGCCTAACACACCGTTCTCGTCGTTGACATAGTAATACTGCTTGCCGCAGTCGAGGATATATACATAGTCCTTATCGTCAACGCTGGCAAAAACCAAGTTGGTGGGCATATTGCCAGAGTTTACACCCATGTCAAATGGCATATTCTTGGTGCCGGCAGGCAGTTGGCTCATATCCACGAGCTTGTAGGCCTTGATATTGCCGCCAAACACTGCATAATACAATGTGGGGCAAGGTATCGACGAACCCACCTGCACGTTTACATAGCTGTCCTCGAGGCGGCGGTTCTCGCCGTTGATGTCAAACCACGTTTGCAGCTCAATCTTCTGCGAACCAATGTTCTTGAATTTTAGCTTGCCGGGGTTGTCAACAGTGCCGTCGCTGTGGCTGTAGCCAGTGAACTCGGTGATAGCGGTGCCATCTTCGAGCGTAGTGCCCTCGGGGAACTTCCACACATATTTGCACTCAAGGTCCTCGGGGTTAGGCAGGGCTATGTCGAGGAGCACCGTCACGTCGTTGATGACCACGGTCTCGGCACTTTGCTCTACCACGCTGAGCACTGGTGCGATGTCGTAGATGAGCAACGGATAGGTGCACTTGCCCACTCCATCAACGGTGAGGGTCACATTGTAAAGACCCGAATTGGCATACTTGTGAGTGGGGTTCTGGTCGGTGGAACTGGTGCCATCGCCAAAGTCCCAAGTCACATTACCACCCTTCTCGCTGATGTTGTTGAACTTGATAGTTGACACCACATAGAAATCGAGAGTGTATTCATCTCCATCAACATTGTAGGTGAAGTCCACATCCTTGCCGCCGAAGTTGCCATACACAGGCTCCTTCTCGACACACGATGCGAGGAGCAAAAATAATGCACAATGCACAATGCACAATGCATAATTGCGCTGCGCCTTTATTGTTAAATTCTTAAAGATCTTCATAACTCAAAGTGGTGTTTTAGTTAAGAGAAATTTGCTTGGTTTCAGTATCCTTACCCATCTTGCCTGTCTCGTCGAAGACGCGGAAGGTGGGATAAAGGATATAGTTGCGGGTGAAGTTCACCGAGTAGTTCTTGTCGCTGCTGTTATAGATCCAGTCGTTGAAAGGTATCTCGTTAATCAGCTCTTTCCAGAACGGCATGTACTGCGAGCGCACCGAGGTGATGCGACCGCCGGTATCGTCGCTGTAGCGGCAATATACCCAGGGACTCGACTCATACACCTCATAGACATTGACACCTGTGGGCGCCTGGTCGGGGGTGGCAATCTCGTGCTCAGTCTTCACACCTGTATCATCAACGGTGATGTAGTAGTAATGATCCACCACGTCGGTGTTCACATACCACAGTTTACTCTTCTCACTCGCCTCGGCATCGAACGGAATCGAGAAGCCATACTTCGCATTGAGAGCCTCAAACTGCTCGGCGGTGAAGTCGTAGTTGATATAGATGTTGCGCAGGTCGTTGTAATACACGCTGTCGCGGGTCAAGTAATCCACCACATGGTCAACAAACTCCTGCTGGAAAGTGGCGGGATAGTACATGTCGAAACGCTCTTCGTCAAAATCCTCGGGATCTACCCAAGAAACAGGAGCCAGTGTTGACGACACCATGAAGGAATCGACAAGCACATATTCGTGGCCGTCCCACTCTGCCTTGCTGTGGTCGAAAGAGGCGAGAAGCACACTGGTGCGCACAGTGTCGGTAGAATTCACTGTCTTAGTGTAGGACAGCGAAGTAGTGAGTCGGCAAGTTGCTGCTGCCGAGGTGGTGCGAGTCACCAGCCCCCACACCTCGCAGTGGTCAATATTGTGGTCACTGCTGGTGTAGTATTTTGCCTTGAAGTTGACATACCCACCGGCCTTTGCCACGTCGCTGAGTTCCCATGACACCGTTGGCACCACTTGACCTATCTCCATGTTGTCGGCGAATGGGTCATTCACGGCACAGGCAGTAGTCAGAATCACCAAAAGAGCCATAGAACCTAATATATTAAAAATCTTCATCATAATTCTTGTAATTTATAATTGATTCATTACATTTCTCGGTGTTCATTATTCGCCAGTGAGCGATTTCACCTCGCCATAGTTGTGCGACCAAATCATGGGTTCCTGCAACCACTTGTAGTTCTTGTAAGCCCCCAGGCGCTGCAACTCCGAGCGGTTGTATTTCTCCTCGGTCTCGGGGTCGTAGTTGAGTCGCTGAATCCAAGTGTTCTCCTTCTGTGTCTCGGTCAAGCCGTCAACCCAGTAGGGCGCATAGAGGTTATAGGGCGGTCGCCGTCTTGTTGATTCTCAAAGGGTGCTCCAGGGCAATACAGGCAT
>CALAVD010000137.1 GCA_937892085.1 uncultured Prevotellaceae bacterium | reverse complement strand
GGACTCCTGATTACACTATTCGCATCTCTCTTCGCAACAGTGCACAATGGCAAGAGTGTGGATCGTGGCAACCTCAAGCCTGGTGACCTCGTGTTCTTTGGAGGTCGTAGCAACCGTGGTGGCATAGGTCATGTGGGGATTATCACACAGGTTGATGACAATGGTCATGACTTCTATTTCATTCATGCCTCAACACGCAACGGCATCACCGTGAACCACTCAACCAGCAGCTATTACAGCGTACGATACCGGGGCGCTTGCCGAGTGATACACCCTGCCGAAACTCAACTCACAATGCTTGATGAGTTGAACGAAACAATTGACGAGTAAATGAAAGCAGCGGCTGGCAAACGAAAATGCCGGCCGCTGCTTTAGTTGTGAGTTTAATCTCAAGTCTGAACTCTAAGCTTTCAACCATTTTCAGCCTCTTCGTCGAGACCGAAGCATTGCTTGATGGAATAGCGGATGGCGTTGGCTTCGTGGCTATTGCTCTTGAGGATTTTAAGCACTATCTTGATATACTCCTCACGGCTCTTGAGTCCGCACAGACCTGCCACGCCGCTCTGAGTGAGCATAAGCTTCTGGTTATACACCTTTAGCACCTTGTCGTAGTCCTTATTCTGGACATATACATGGAACTCGCGGCACAGCATCTCGTAGATGCCTCGTGGGTTAATCTCGTTGACGAGGTCGATCATGTGGTCTTCGAGGGCGCTGATGTTGCGGAACTTCATGTCAACACGCAGCTCGATGTCGTGCTTCACGCGGTGGCGTGTGTGCTGTAGTGCCTGTTGCTTGATTTCGTTGTCGAAGTTCTTGATGACGGCTCGGCTCACGCTGGCAAACACGTCGGTCTCATTCTTGTGACGATATTTGGCCACAGCTCTCACCACGCCCTCGAGCATGAGGATGTTCTCAATCTCGGCTACGTTTGGCACGAGAATCTTCTTCTTGCGAAGGTATTCTACCTCTTTCTCGTCGCGGCGGTCTCGATCCACGATGCCCCAGCTGTCGAGGTGGTGCAACCCTTCGAGACCATTGAAAGAGCGCACGCTCTCTATCACCTTGTTGCAGCTGCCTAACGGCTTGATAGTGTACTCTGGAAACACCAGTGAGTAGAGGCGAGAGTCAATGCTGTGCTCCTCGTCGCCCTCGACGAAGAGGACTGGCTTGCGTGTGCCAAGCAAGTCGATGTAGAGGTTGTCGCTGAGGTTGCTGCTCGAGTTGAGCACCTCATAGTCCCACACCTCAAGTTCGGGGTTGAAGTCTTTGACCCACACGCACATGTTATCTACTCGTGAGCTGGCGAAATCCACGTCGTGAGTGCTATAGATAAAGGTGCAGTCGGGACGAATCTCTTCAATCACATTCCACAAGTTGTGCATGATTGACGGGTGTATAAACGTCTCGGGATCATCCACAAAAATCACGGCATCTTCCATGGCATAGAGCACGGCACCCAGATAGTAGAGCACCGCCTTCTCGCCGTCGCTCAGTCGCAGCGACGTGTATTTGTCGCTCTGACCCTCAGTGGTGAAAAGCAACTTGCCGTTCTCACGCAAAATCTTGTTCTTAGGGAACACCTCCTGCCACATCTTCACCACCTTGTCGAGCTTTGTCTTAGGAAATGCAATCTGCTCGTTCATCAGGCTGTGTGTCTTGAAGTTCATGAGTTCGCGGAACTCATCAACGAGCATCACATAGCTGAGTTTGTCAAACTCGCTCTTAGCGGTGTTAACCACTTGCTGCATGTTCTTGTTCATCAAGTTGAAGCGCTCGGTGATAGAGCCTTTCAGCGATTGAGTCTCGTCTTCGATGGGAAAGATGGCGCGCAACGCCGACATGCGAAACGCTTGGTCGCCGCACTGCTCCACGAGCTTGTTGCAGAAGCGTGTCTTGCCGGCACCATTGGCACCAATGATAGTCACTTGGCGCACGTCCCTAAGAATTTCGCCTTTTTTACCATCTATCTTCTTTGGCAGTAATAGATCCATAGTATTCGTGTTTTTATTGGGGGTTGCTTCCTAACTCACAAGGGAAGTCGTCGCGTTGATTTCAGAGTGACTTGGCAAGCTCGCGGCCGTAGTCGCGGCATTGCTCGATGGCAGCCTGGTCGGGAACCCACTGGATGCGGATGCCGTCGTTGAGAAGCTCGAAGCCACAACCGCTGAGCAGGTTACTCAGGAGCTTAATGCCCTCGCCACTCCATCCGAAGCTGCCAAATGCGGCGGCCTTCTTGTCCTTGAGCTTCATGCCTTTGGTCATCTCAAGGAGTCCTGCCACGGCATGAGCCAGACCGTTGTTGATAGTGGGCGATCCCACCAGCACGGCTTTAGAGGCGAAAATGTCGGTCAGCACGTCGTTCTTGTCCTCATGAGCGGCGTTGTAGATTTTGATTTCAACGTCTTTGTCCACTTCCTGAATGCCGCGTGCAATCTCCTGCGCCATGATGCGTGTGCTGTTCCACATGGTGTCATAGACGATGGTGATTTTGTTCTCCTGATAGTTCGAAGCCCACTCAAGGTATTTCTCGATAATCATGTTGATGTTCTTGCGCCAAATCACGCCATGACTGGGGCACACAAGGTTGAGTGGCAGGTTCATGGCAAGGATTTCCTTCACCTTGCGAGTTACCATCATGCTGAATGGTGCAAGGATGTTGGCATAGTACTTCTTTGCCTCATAGAGCATCTCAGCTATATCCACACGGTCGTCGTAGAGCGACTCGGTGGCATAGTGCTGCCCAAATCCGTCGTTGCTGAACAAGATGTTCTCTCCGTCCATGTAGGTGAACATGGTGTCGGGCCAGTGTAGCATGGGAGCCTCGATGAAGGTGAGCGTGCTCTCACCTATCTCGAGTTTGTCGCCGGTTTTCACTGTCACAAAGTTCCAGTCCTGGTGGTAATGGCCTTGGATGATTGCTTTGCCCTTGGCGGTGCAGTAGATTGGCACGTCAGGAATCTCACGCATGAGCTCAGGCAGAGCGCCGCTGTGGTCACTCTCGTTGTGCTGCATGATGATGGCGTCGATGGTCTTGATGTCAACCACTTCTTTAAGTCGTGCCACAAACTCTCGGTCGTAGGGTCCCCACACGGTGTCGATGAGGACAGTCTTCTTATCCTTAATCAGATAAGAGTTATAGCTTGAACCTTTAAAGGTTGATAATTCATCTCCATGGAAATGAGTGAGCTCCCAATCTACTTTGCCCACCCAAGTCACTTTTTCGGTGATTTTCTTAGACATTGTTTTTTTGCTTTATTGTTATGAGGTTATAAATGAAAATCTTGCCAATTCTTAATCACTAATCCCATTTCCCGTGTAGAGCTGGTAGTAGCGCCCTTGATGAGCGATGAGCTCGTCGTGGGTGCCTTGCTCGATAATGCGGCCACGCTCCATGACTACGATGATGTCGGCATTGCGCACGGTGCTCAGGCGGTGGGCTATGACAAAGGTGGAACGACCTTGCATGAGAGAGTCCATGCCCTGCTGGATGAGGCGCTCGGTGCGTGTGTCGATGTTGCTGGTAGCCTCGTCGAGGATGAGAGCCGGAGGATTGGCTACTGCGGCGCGCGCAATGGCTATGAGCTGTCGCTCACCTTGCGAGAGATTGCCGCCGTCGGCGTTGAGAATAGTGTTGTAACCCTTCTCCAATCTCGAGATGAAGTCGTGGGCATGAACCAGTTTGGCGGCAGCGATGCACTCCTCATCGGTAGCGTCGAGCCGTCCATAGCGTATGTTGTCCATCACCGTGCCGGTGAAGAGGTGCGTCTCTTGCAGCACCATGCCGAGGCTCCGCCTGAGGTCGGTCTTGCAAATGGTGGTGATGGGAATGTTGTCGTAGAGGATTGTTCCATCCTGAATATCGTAGAAGCGGTTGATGAGATTGGTGATAGTGGTCTTGCCGGCACCGGTGCCACCCACGAGCGCCACCTTCTGACCCGCATCGGTGTCGAGGTCTATGTCGAAGAGCACCTGCTTCTCGGGCACGTAGCCAAAATCTACCTGCGAGAAATCCACCTCGCCTTGCTGCTTCACCAGCTCGAAGCCGCTATCAACAGGTCTTTTCCAAGCCCACTGGTGGGTGACTTGTGGTGTCTCGACGAGTGTGCCATCGGCTTTCTCTTCAACATTCACCAGTTTCACAGTGGCGGTGCCGTCGTCCTCGCTTTCCTGATCCATGATGTTGAACACGCGCTCGGCTCCAGCCAGCGATGCCACCACGCTGTTGACCTGGTTGCTGATTTGCGACACGGGCTGCGTGAAGTTCTTGATGAGAGTGAGGAACGAAACCAGCGTGCCCACGGTGAGGCCGCCACCTCCTAAAGCCACCATCGCTCCAACTGCCGCGCATGTGACGTAGATGAGATTAGACAAGTTGCCGTTGATGGGCATGACGATGTTGGCAACCTTGTTGGCATTGCAAGCGCTGTCGCGCAGACTCTCGTTGAGTTGTTCAAACTCTTCAATCGCTTCGTCTTCGTGGCAGAAGGTCTTAATCACTTTCTGCCCAGTGAGCATCTCCTCGACAAAGCCGTTCATAGCTCCCATGTCGTTCTGCTGGCGGCGGAAGTAGGTCGCCGAGCGACCACCGAGCCATTTTGTGGTGAACACCATCACGCCAGTGAGAGCTATGGTGAGCAACGTGAGCTGCCAGCACAGAACTATCATGCTTGTGAAAGTGGCAACGATAGTGATTAGCGAGCTGAAGACGTTGGGCAGACTGTTGCCCACTGTTTGCCGCAGGGAATCCACGTCGTTGGTATATACGCTCATCACGTCGCCGTGTGAGTTCTGGTCAAAGAACTTGATGGGTAGCGATTCCATGTGCTCAAAAAGGTCCTCTCTGATTTTGAGCAGCATACCCTGGCTCACGTTGATCATCAGGCGGCTGTTAAGGTAGGAGCATCCCACTCCTAACAGCAGCACGGCAGCGAGTTTGACGAGCGTCATTGCCAGCGGTCCGAAGTCGGGGTTGGCGGCTACGCTCAGAGGCGCTATGTAGTCGTCGATGAGGGTTCGTGTGAATAGGGTAGAGGTTAGCGTGGTTGCTGTAGTAACCAAGATACACACTGCCACAAGCAGCAACGACCACTTGTAGTTGCCCAATAGCATTTTAAGCATACGTGCCACAGTCTTCATGCCTCCAGGAGGCATTTTTACTGTGCCTTGTTGGCGGCGTCCACCGCCGCCTCCTCTCATTCCCATTCCAGGTCCCATGGTGTGTATTAAGAGTTGTTAGAGTTATGAGTATTCGGTTGCGAGTTGCATAGATTAAATAGAGCTTTTATGTCTTCAAAAACTAATCAACTAACAGTCAAAATAACTATTTATTGTTTTTTTTCTCTTTGTACTTGCGCGCTAAGCGGTCGTACTCGGGGTTGCCATCTTTGAGCAGCGAGTTGAAGAGCTTGTCGTCGTTGATTACTCTCAATGCCTCTTGCACATCCTTGTTGCGGTGGTTTATGATGATGGTGTAAGCCCCTGGGTCGGCATATACGTCACGAGCTATCAGCCCTTTGAGAACAGTTCGGAACAAGTTTTGACTGGTGGCGTACTCGGTCTCGTTGAACTTCACGCTATCTTTCTCGCCCATAGCGATAAAGGACTTCAAGTCGTCGTCGGTGAGTGCGAAGCGATTGTCGTAGTCATAGACGTCCTTGTAGTTGCTCTTAATCTCGGTGCGGTGCTTGTCAACGTAATCAACAGCAAACTGATTGATGATGCCCTTAGCCAACATGTCGTGGTAGTACTTGCTGTTCTCGGTGGTGTCGAGAGGTACGAACACGTCGGGCATGATGCCGCCGCCACCGTATATGGTGCGGCCGTTCTTCAAGGTCTTGTAGCTTAATGAGTCGTTGAACTGTATGCTGTCGAGGTGGTAGTACTCGCCCTCTTTAGAGCGGTCGAGCAGGTCTTCCTCATATTGCTTCTTGTCGCCCTTAGTGTAGGGTTTCTGGATGCAGCGGCCCGAAGGGGTGTAGTAGCGCGCCACTGTGAGGCGAATCATGGAGCCGTCGTCGTAGCGGAAGGGACGTTGCACGAGGCCTTTTCCGTAGGAGCGTCGCCCCACAATCACTGCGCGGTCCCAGTCTTGCATGGCACCAGCGAAGATTTCGCTTGCCGAAGCCGAGAACTGGTCAACGAGAACCACGAGCTTCAAGTCCTTGTAATGTCCTGAGCCGTCGGCATTGCCCTCCTGTCGTGGTGAGTTGTTGCCTTGTGTGTAAACGATGAGCTGACGACGCTGCAAGAACTCGTTGCACATGTCGATAGCGGCGTTGAGGTAGCCGCCACCATTATCTCCCAGGTCAATGATGAGCTGCTTCATGCCCTGCTTCTCGAGCTTTTGGATGGCTTCCACCATTTCCTCGTGGGTTTTAGCGCCAAATCGTGAGATTTGGATATATCCAGTCTTGTCGTCGATCATATAGGTGGCATCAACGCTATACAGTGGAATTTTGTCGCGGGTAATGCGGAAGGTGATAAGTTCGGGGTTGTTGCCACGTTTCACCTGCACGGTGACCTTGGTGCCCTTCTTTCCGCGCAAGCGCTTCATGATGTCGCTGTTTTTCATCTTCACGCCAGCGATAGTGGTGTCGTTGACGGTGACGATGCGGTCGCCAGCCATGATGCCCACTTTCTCTGATGGTCCACCCACGATGGTTTGAATCACGTAGAGCGTGTCTTGTTTCATGTTGAACTGGATGCCTATGCCGCTAAACTCGCCTTGGAGCGGTTCTTCAAGCTCTTTGGTCTCTTTCGCGTCGGTGTAAGTGGAATGTGGGTCAAGGCTTTCGAGCATGCCTTTGATGGCTTCCTCGACAAGTTTCTCCTCGTTTACAGTATCAACATAGAAATTGTTGATGGCATACTGAGCGTTGAGCAGCTTCTGCATTGAGCCACCACGTCCAAACTGTGCTCCCACAAGAGCGATAGTTCCTATAAATAGTATTAATGTTATTGCGGTTTTTTTCATAATTTTTTAGGCAAACAGGCTGACAAGCAAACAAGTAACAAGACAAATGCAATATTTTATACTCGCTTGAGGGTCAACCTAAATTTATAAATTCATTTTCCAAGCAACGACAGCGGAGCACCTTCGGGCAGATACTCGCTGACGTCTTGATTGTAGCTATATAGTTCACGCACGATAGTCGAACTGATGTGGCTAAACTCAGGCAGGGTGTAGAGCAGTACGGTCTCGATACCGCTCAAGCGGCGGTTTATCTCGGCCATGTGCATCTCGTTCTCGAAATCTTGGATCATGCGCACGCCACGCAACAGACAAGTGGCGCCCACTTCATGGGCGACATCGACGGTGAGTCCGTCGCTTGCCACCACTCTAACCCGTGGCTCGTCCTGAAACACCTGCTTGATAAACGCCAAGCGGTTCTCGAGGCTCATAAACGGCTTCTTGGCGATGTTGCTCACCACAGCCACCACAATCTCGTCGAAGAGAGGCAAGGCTCGGCGAACAATCGACTCATGACCGCGAGTGAAGGGGTCGAACGACCCTTGAAACATTGCAATTCGTTTCTCGTCAATGCACTGTGATGTCTTCATCGTCTTCTATCACTAAGTTGTCAATAATAAAGTTCTGGCGCTCCATGGTGTTCTTGCCCATGAAGAAGGTGAGTAGCTGCTTCACGTTGTCCTCCTTGCGCAGTTTCACTTTGTCGAGACGCATCTCGGGACCAATGAAATCGACAAACTCCTCGGGCGAGATTTCTCCCAGACCTTTGAATCGTGTTATCTCGGCGTTTTCGCCCAGCTTGTTGATGGCGGCAATGCGTTCCTCGTCGCTGTAGCAGTAATAGGTCTCCACCTTGCTCTTCTTAGCCTCGCGACCGGCGCTGCGGTTCTTGCGCTTGGCATCCTTGCGGTTGAGCACACGGAAGAGAGGAGTTTGCAAGATATACAAGTGTCCGCTCTTGATTAGTTCAGGATAGAACTGCAAGAAATAAGTGAGCAATAGCAAGCGTATGTGCATGCCATCGACATCAGCATCGGTAGCGATAATCACCTTATTATAGCGCAAGCCCTCAATGCCGTCGTCGATGTTTAAGGCTGCCTGTAGCAAGCCAAATTCCTCGTTTTTATAGACCTGTGCGGGAGGCAATCCAAATGTGTTCAGCGGCTTGCCTCGCAGCGAGAACACGGCTTGAGTCTGCACGTCACGAATCTTGGTGATGGAACCGCTTGCCGAGAGTCCCTCGGTGATGAACAGGCACGACTCCTCGCGGCGGTCGCCACGGTTGTCGTTGTAGTGCACACGGCAGTCACGCAGTTTGTCGTTATGCAACGCAGCTTTCTTCATGCGCTCTCGCGTGACCTTGGTCACCCCGGCAATCGCCTTGCGCTCCTTCTCGTTCTCCTGAATCTTCTTGAGCAGCACGTCGGCGGTGGCGGGAGTTTTGTGCAGGTAGTTGTCGAGTTCCTTCTTGATGAAGTCGTTGATGAACTTATAGATCGTGGGACCGTCTTTCCACATCACACTTGAGCCGAGCTTGATTTTGGTCTGCGACTCAAACACTGGCTCCTCAACCTTGATGCTTATTGCTGCGACGATACCGTTGCGTATGTCGCTGTA
>CALAVD010000136.1 GCA_937892085.1 uncultured Prevotellaceae bacterium | reverse complement strand
ACCTCGGCGCTGTTCTGCAACTTGAGCGTGCCGGCGGCGGCATTGCGGGGATTGGCGAAGAGGGGTTCCTCGTTGAAGGCGCGCTCCTTGTTTAACCGTTCAAAGCTTGCCCAGGGTAGCAGAATCTCGCCTCTGACCTCAAAGCGTGTGGGGTAGTCCATGCCTTGTGGCAGTTGTAGAGGTGTGCTGCGGATGGTAATGACATTGGCTGTAACATCATCGCCACGCACACCGTCGCCTCGTGTCACGGCACGCACCAAGCGTCCGTTCTCGTAGGTCAGCGAGATGCTGGTGCCGTCATATTTCATCTCGCCAACGATTTCCACCGGTTCGCCTCCCAAGCCGTCTTTGGCTCGGCGCAGGAAGTCTTGAACCTCCTCGATGCTGTAGCTGTTGCCCAGCGACATCATGGGGCGCTCATGCATTACCTGCTTGAAACCTTGACTCAGGTCGCTGCCCACACGCTGAGTGGGCGACAATGGGTCGGCCATCTCGGGGTGCGCTGCCTCTAGGTCTTGCAACTCGCGCATCAAGCGGTCAAACTCCTGGTCGCTGATGGTGGGCTGGTTGAGCACATAATAGTTGTGGTTATGACGGTTTAGCGTGTCGCGCAGCTCCATGATGCGCGCCTCATCACCAGTAAGCTGCACCGTTTGCACCTGTTTCGGCTCTACCACATTGTCATTATTCTCAAAATCGTCAAATAAACTGCGTTGAATGTCCATAAAATGTTAGTGTTGCATTGTCATTATCACCTCGTTAATGAGCTGTGCGTTGAACTTCTCAATATCGGTGAGTTCTGATGGGGATTTGCTTTTTTTGTACCACTTCTGGGTGTTGAAGTATTCTTGTGTCTCGGTGTCATCGAAAGCTGCCCCATGGCGAGCGTAAATCTCGGCACACATGAGTTTGAGAGCATCTTTAGGAAATAGTTTTAACAACTCATGTGTGAGTGGCAGCACCGAGGCGAAAGCCCACTTGCCGTCAACACCTTGCCAGGGACACTGCACCTTAGTGAGCACATTGTTGCCTTTTGCCAATCTTGGGTTATGGTTTACAAAAGGTTCGTCATGAACCACTTTGGCGTCAAGCCCCTCATTTGTGAGCTTCACCTGCCATGTCATAGGTCCCATAATTGCTGCGGCTCCACCACCGCCAGGCATCTTTCCATAATTTGGACTACTTGGGTCACCACTACTCACACGACCTTCACCATAGATTATGTCGATAAGATTGTTGTCGGGGTAGATGTAGAACTGATACAATCCTGGGTCACTGGAATAGCGGTCACCCTCATAGAAATCTTGTTTGGGTCCAAACACAGAATATTTACCATCGGCGAGTGCATAGTTGCCGGCAAGGATATAGTGCAGGAATATTGTCCAGTTTCCATTGTTCCTCATGTCGTTGGTGATGCTGTAATAGGCTCTCACTGGTGCGCCTTGTGCATTGCGATACACGAGCATGGTGTATTGCCCAAGTTTCTCAACTGTGACATTGAGTGATGTCTCACCTGCCACCTTCACCTTATCACCCACGACATTCATCTCATGCGGCATTGCCATCGTGGAGGTAGGCTCCATATATTGGTTGTAGCCAGCATAAATTAATTTAGTCTTGCTGTTATACATTGTTGAGAAGATGAAGCGTCCATCGGTCCATAGCTGTTCGATGTTGCTTGTGAGCGTCGGCTCGTTGTTGAGCACTTGCAGTTTGTCGTTACGGTGCTCAAGGTCGATTGGCAACGATTGTTCAAACAATTCGTAGATAGACTTCTTGTCGCTCCGGAAAATGTGTTCGCGATTTCGCGCACTGGTGCTAAAGGCTATCATAATGAGCAGGGATAAAATTATTTTTTGTTTCATAGTTATATAGTTTTTGTTAGTAACTGCAAAAATATATATTTTTCTTGTGACGGCAAAATATATGAGTTTTTTTACTTATGCTATGATTTTCCACAAAAAATAGTTATCTTTGTGAAAAAGTTATTTATCATGAAAAAAATCGCATTATTTCTTGTTTCCTGCCTCTTGTCGCTCGGCACAGTAGCGCAGGAGTTTTGGTTGGGTGCCGATATTAGCGGCACCAGTGCCCTGGAGCGTCACGGTGTGAAACTCTATAACAATGCTGGTGAGCAGCGCGACAATATCACGCTGATGCGGGAGATGGGACTTAATGCGGCACGTTTCAGGGTGTGGGTGAATCCTCGTGGCGGAGAGTGCGACATGCACGACGTGCTGTCTATGGCGCTACGCGCCCAGGCACAGGGCATGGCGATAATGATTGATTTCCACTACAGCGACTGGTGGGCCGACCCTGGCAAGCAGAACATTCCCGCGCGCTGGCGGCACTACAACTACGAGCAAATGAAACGCGCCTTAGCGATGCACACTACCGAAACGCTGCAGTTGCTAAAGGACAATGGCGTAGAGGTCAAGTGGATACAGATAGGCAACGAGACCACCAATGGTTTCCTGTGGCCTATGGGTCACACACCCGAGAACATGAAGCAGTATGCCGGTCTTACTGAGGCAGGTTACCGAGCCGCCAAGAAGGTTTATCCCAAAGCATCCTGCATCGTGCATCTCGACGCAGCGTGCGACATTGACCGCTATCACACCATCTTCAACGGCCTGAAGAAATACAAGGCTCATTTCGACATGATAGGTGTGAGTGTATATCCTTACTGGGATATGGATGCTGGGCTCACCAAGAGCGAGGACGAGACTTTAGAGCTGGTGATTGAGAACATCAACACATTGGCAAACGAGTATCACTGCCTGGTAATGATAGTTGAGACTGCCATTGGGCTTTGTGTGTGTGATACATCACTGAGAACAAGCCATGCTTCCAGCTTGTGTGTACCTGCCTCAAGACCTACTGGCACCTTGATAACATCAGTGTTACCTGAGTTATAGACTTGGTACTCAAAATGGTCAGAAGAACCATTCTGTAGTACAGTGCCATCAGGCTGGTAGAACCTTGCACAAAGAGTGGCTTGAGCACCTGTAAACTCTACATAATGTCTCAGTGAGGTGTTAGTGCTTACAACAGCACCAAGTGCTACTAGTGACTGAACATTAGCTACCTGCCTAGTGTAAGTTACTCTACTTGTTTCAGATATAATCTCAACATCTTGGTCATCTAGGTCATAGGCTTTCATGTTCACATAAGATGTGTTCTCAGCAGCCTTGTTAAGCCAGTATGCTAGGTCAGGGCTTTCAATCTCCTGTCCTGCCACAATGTCACCGTCAAACACAATAGTAGTACCCACTGTTATTCTCATCTTACATGAGTTCACAGGATTACCACCTCTTGTGTAGTTTACTGTGTAGTTGAAAATTACAGAGCCTGAATCCTTTAGGTAGGACTTCACATTACCTCCAGTAACCACAATGCTCATCTTTGCTCTTGATGTATCTCCAGCAAGCTGCTCAATTTGGTCCTTAAGGAACTCTTCCACCTCATAGTGAGTGTGGTCCTTCCAAGGGGTATCAAGACTCGTAATTGGTCCTAATTTTGAATGTTTACTAGCCATACTTTATATATTAGTATTTCCAAAGTTCACTTTCTTTCCATATCTGGTAATCTTTCCATAATCTCATGGCAGCTTCCCAGACAACTCTAGAGCCAAGGTATATAGCGTTAATCGCTTGCTTACCCAAGTAAATGGCTCCAATTTCTTTCTTATCTAGGTATAGTGCCATTATTCTTCCTCC
>CALAVD010000135.1 GCA_937892085.1 uncultured Prevotellaceae bacterium | reverse complement strand
GCTGGTGACGTTGCCGTCACCGTTCGCGTCGCCAGGAACAGCCTCGGCTTGGGTGCGAAGTATTTGATATGGTCCATAATAAGTCTGCCCCTGGGCGTTGCATAGCTGGCCACGGTCGAAGTAACCGCCCTCGGGGAGAGCAACATAGCAGCCATCGAGCTGCACATCGTCAATCACGTAGAATTCGCCGTTGGGAGCCTCCGAAATGATACTTGAATTCTCGACGGTGAGGCGCTCGTCCCAATTCTCTGAACCGATGTAGGCATTGCCAGTGATATGGATGTCAATATCCTTAATATAGGCACGGTGGTCATCTCCACCGTAGCTGCTAATGAAGTACATAGCTGGTGTGGTGTGGTTTCCATCAGGCACGTTGATGTTGAGCTTGGCATATTCACTGCCCGATGCAACGCCTTGAATGATAACGTCGTCGCTATTGTTAAAAACGATGGCAGGGCGACTGTCACGGGTGGCGTTGAGTGTCACCTCGCCTTTTACCTGAATCTTAATGCCCGAAAGATATTTACCCACTTTGATGCAATCGTCGCCTTCAAGAGTGGCATTGTCGAGAAGCAGCGTGTTGCTGCTTGGAATGTATTTCACTGTTCCAGTGATGCCTGTAGCAGTAATATTCGAAGCATTAGTTTGTGTCACTCGAGTGTCGGCAATCACAATGGGATAATAAGGCTCGGTGCCGGCAAAGTCAATCCATTGTGGGGTGGACCAAGTGCCAGTGTTGTATTTCGGATACCACCCTTTGTTCTTGGCTTGTGTCACTTGAGTTGGCGTGATTACATTTAGTTCGGTAAACTGCGAGTCGTCAAAGACATTAAAAGTAGTCGTGCCCACACGATTGGGAAGTTCGTTGACCAGCTCCTGCATTTTGTTCTCACCTATGCGATTCCTATAAATCTGAAGGTTGACGAGGCTTTCGTCACCAGCCACGTGCAGCTCTTGCAGGAGATTGTTATAGCACAAGAGCCGTTGCAGCTTGCTCAGTCCACTCACGTCAAGCGACGTGAGCTTGTTGTTATGACATTCAAGTTGCTGTAATTCACTAAAATATCTGATGCCTTGCCCTGAAGCACCGACATGCGGGCAGGGTTATCTACTTTTTGCGCTTGCTCAATGGCTTTGAGGATATACTTCTCAGCTTCTTTGGGCTGATTAGCAGCAAGGTAGATGCCAGCGATGGTGTTGAGCGAGGCGCTCATCATGTCGGGGGCGCCGCTTTTCTCATCAAGGGCATAGCATTGCTTGGCATAGGTGGCGGCTTCGTCAAATTGCGACTGCCTGAAGCAGGCAAGTGCCAGCAGGTTAAGGCAATCGGCCTCAATATCAGTGCCTTTACACAATGGCAAGGCTTTCTTTCCGCAATCTACAGCTTTCTTGAAATCTTGCTTGTCGTAATAATACTCTCCGCTCCAGTACCACACTTGCTGCATGAGTGAGTCGGGTGGGATGCCAGGTTTAAATTTATATTCTTCCTCGGTGAGTCCTTCTTTGAAATAGGTTGTCATCAGCGAGTTTGCCACGTTGATTTTCTCTTGCTGGTTACCTTTATTGAATTGTTCTATTAACTGGTCAACCGATTGTGCCGGTAAAGACAAGTGGGCTAATAATGATAGAATTATTACAAATGTGATATTTCTCATAGTCTTCGTTCTTGATTTGATGATACAAATATACAATAAATTTATCATTGATTACATTGCAAAATGATGCATTTCTTTTAAGAAATTTCACAGAATTGTGGAAATGACATTTTTTGTACCTTTAGACTTCACTTCAGAAATAAAAATTAAAATCTTTGTTTTTCATTTTGTAATTCTCTCGGTTTGCGCTAACTTTGCACCCCAAAATCGGTTACCATGTGGATACTGCTGGCCGTGATATCGTCGATTAGCCTGGGGTTCTTTGATGTGTTCAAGAAGCTCTCGCTGGAGCGCAACAACGTGTATGTTGTGCTGTTTATCAACGTGCTGCTGTGCACTGTGCTGGTGAGTCCACTCATTGCGCTGTCTCTCATGGGCAACGAGCAATGCTCGCTCACCACTCACGGCCATGTGCTGGTTTTCATAAAATCGATGATAGTGACCGCATCATGGCTACTGGGGTTCATGTCGATAAAATACCTTCCTCTAAGCATCAGCGGCTCGATTAATGCCGCACGCCCCATCTTAGTGCTGGTAGGTGCCATTGTCATCTTTGGAGAGAGTCCTAACACTATCCAGTGGGTCGGCATCATCCTCGGCTTTGTGTCGCTACTGTGGGTTGGATTTCTTGGCCGCAGGGAAAAGACCGAGAAGGGTTTGGGACTGTGGATTGCCTTAGGCATTATGTCGATAGTGCTGTGGGCGGCAAGCGGTCTCTACGACAAGTGGCTCCTGAGCAACGGCTACACTCCACTGGCGATAGAGGCATGGTATCCTTTCTACCAGACCATTATCATGACAGTGGTGGTTGCTGTAATCCACAAAGGACGATTCAGCTTCGACACATTTCACTGGAACAGAAACATTATCGTAATCTCCATCTTCATTGTCATTGCCGACTTGACCTATTTCTACAGCCTCTCCTATCCCGAGTCGCTGGTGTCGATAGCCTCAATGATACGCCGCGGCAGTTCGCTCGTGGCATTCTTCTACGGCACACTTGTCCTCAAAGAAAAGAACCTGCGACTTAAGGTTATCGACCAGATAATCCTCATCGCAGGTATGACACTTATCATCATAGGCAGCCTGTGAATCAAGTGTGAAGTGGTAAGTGTGAAGTGGTAAAAAACAAAAGCCGCAATGCGGCTTCACACTTTACACTTTACACTTAACAGCGATTTTATCCACTCGTTTCTGGTGG
Source organism: uncultured Prevotellaceae bacterium (assembly GCA_937892085.1). Classification (GTDB taxonomy): domain Bacteria; phylum Bacteroidota; class Bacteroidia; order Bacteroidales; family Muribaculaceae; genus Sodaliphilus. Next base: position 6,659 of record CALAVD010000135.1, on the reverse strand, counting down.
CGGCCACCTTCAAAGGGGGTTGAAAGGAATGTCTTCACCATTTCAAGGGCTTCTTCGTTGGTGACGAAGCGTCCCGGCATGGCAAGCACGTTGGCATCGTTGTGCTGACGGGCCAGGCGTGCAATCTCGGGAATCCAGCACAGTGCCGAGCGTATGCCCTGATGCTTGTTGAGGGTGATGTTGATGCCCTCGCCGCTGCCGCACACGGCAATTCCCGGGTAGCACTCACCGCTCTCCACCGCTAATGCGCAGGGGTGGGCAAAGTCGGGATAGTCGCAGCTGTCCTCATTGTAGGTACCAAAATCCTTATACTCTATATTGTTCTCTTTCAAATAGTTGATTACTGCTTGCTTGGTGGCAAATCCGGCATGGTCGCTGCACAGCGCCACAGGAACGCCAGGTTTTAAGATTGTTGTCATGTTATTCTGTTTTATTAGTGTGTCATAGATTTTATCAAATTTCGCTCTCAGCGCATCACGGTCGTGGAGCAACGTGCGGAACTCCTTCAACCGCAAGGCATTGCTTGACTGGGGAATCCACAGCTTCAAGTAGCCGCCCTCGTCATATTTCTCAGTCATGTGCTCGAGCAGACGCTCGTAGTTCTCCTCTTTGCTAAGTTTAGGATAATGCTTAAACGAGAACTGGATGGTGCGGCGAATGATGGTGTCACCGTCGATCTGCCGGTCAGCCTCAGCAACGATGCGACCATAGACGGAGCGTGGCTCGTGGTCGCTCGAGGCGCGATGGTCCTCGGCAGAATGAGCAATGGTCTCTATCTGCTCGGCGGTGAACCACTGCAGTAGCCGCTCGTCTTCACGGATGATGCGTGCACTCTCGGTGTGATGCACCTCGCGACCCACCTCTATCCCCAGGTCATGATAGGCGGCAGCCACAAGCAGCATGGCACGATCTACGCTGGGATAATACTGCGCAAGGCGCTGACTCTCCTGCATGACATAATGCACATGGTCACGACGATGCCCCGCATCGAAAGCGTCATATCGTGGCACTATCTCCTTCTCAAGAAAAGTAGCTATTTCGTTGTATCTATCGTTCATTTCAGTTTTTCTATTATGCGTTGGGCAGTAGTCAAAGCACAGTCTTTATCGGTGAGCAACCTCGCCATTTGCCCGTAGCCTTCAAGCATCGCCTGGCGCTCAGAGCCGTCGTTGAGCAGTTTTGTGAGCCAAGCATCCACGTTCTCCTCCGAGCAGTTGTGCAACAGCAGTTCAGGAATAAGCGGAGCATCGGCAATAAGATTTGGCAGCGTCACAAATTTGCCTTTTATGAGCTTGCTATAGAACCAATACACCCGCCGGCTGCCGTTCATGCGGTAGCAAGCCACTTGTGGCGTGCCTAATAGAGCGGTCTCGAGGGTGGCGGTGCCCGAGGTGACCACCGCCACACGGGCATTGCGCACCAATTCAAAGGTTTGGTCACGAAGCACAGGCACTTGACTGTCGCCCATCACTTCTTTATACAACTCGTCGTCGATGCTCGGAGCAGCAGCAATAACTGCCTGACAGTCGGTGTGCCGGCGTGCCGCGGCGAGCATCGTGGGCAGGTTGTCACGAATCTCCTTCTTGCGTGAGCCAGGAACAAGGGCAATGATTTGTTTGCCTGTCTCAAGTCCATTATGGGAACAGAACACATCTGATGAGCGCATCTGGGCAATGGCGGCAGCGATTTCCTTCACCGTAGGGTTTCCCACATACTCCACCTCATAATCGTGACGGCGGTAAAACTCGGTCTCAAACGGCAATATCGAAAACAGGCGGTCAACATAGCGCTTAATATCCTTAACACGATATTCCTTCCACGCCCACACCTTTGGGGAGATGAAATAGAAAACCGGTATGCCCTGCTCCTTTGCCCACTTCGCCATCTTGAGGTTGAACGACGGGTAGTCGATAAGAATTAGAGCATCGGGGCGATTATCGGTCATAGCCTGCTTTGCGCGCTTCATGAAACCCAGAATGCTGCCCAAGTGCTTTATCACCTCTATAAACCCCATAAACGCCATGTCACGGTAATGAATCAGCGGCTCACGACCAGCGCTGCGAGCCATCAGGTCACCACCAAGGAATTCCACCTCGGCCTTGGTGTCACGCTCCCTAAGTGCCGTGATGAGCGCACTGCCATGAATGTCGCCCGAGGCTTCGCCTGCTATGATAAAGTATTTCATTTGAGAGTTATCAGTAGTCAGTTATCAGTTTTTAATTGTCATTTGCCAGTTATCATTTCACCCATAGGCGGTAGGCTTGTCGCAAGCAGAATGGCGCTGCCACAGCAAAGACTATCAGGGCTAAATACCACAATCCCAGTTGCATGGCAAGAACCGCCATGACGCACACAACTAATGTGGCAGCAAGGTTGCGATAGCAGTTGCCACTCAACGTGAGGTGATAAACCTTGAAATATACCACACCCACAATGATAGTGTAGATGACATACCATGCGATGTAGGCATAGCCCAAGCCGTCAATACCCCATAAGATATAGCACACCACGTTCAGAGACAACCCCATCACGGCGCTAATCGACTCGGTAATGAGGAATATCTTGCCGTCGCCTTTAGCAAGCATCACAAATGCCATGCACCACGACACGGCACGCATTACAGTGCCTACCACGCCCCATGTGATAAAGGTTATAATCTCCTCAAACTCCTCGCTATAAAGCAGCCACACCAGTTGTGAGCGCAGCAAGATGAACGCTAAAAGGCATGGCGTGAGCACCATAAAGGCGATGTTAATCTCTTGCGACACAAACACACGGATGCGACGAGAGCTATTTGCCACACGAGACAGACGGGGATAAAACTCCATGCCTAACGCAGTGAACACCAACCCGGCATACTTGACGATGAGAGTATAGCCAGCCTGATATAAACCCACCGAATCGGTGCCACTATACAGGTTGAGCCACGACACAAAAGCATAGGATGCAAGCATGCCAACAAAGGAGCCAAGCGTCATATAAACACCGAGTTTAATAAAACCGGCACCCATGCGCTCGGTCTCTCGCGGCGAGACCTCAGCAGGGGGATACTCCCTGTCTTTATAGAGATAGGCTGCCACCACCACGCACAAAGCATAGGCGATGATTGACGGCAACACACTATCCTCACGGAGGAAATAGAACAGCGGTATTGAGATGAGCAGGCCGCCTATCACACCACTCACAGTGACATGGGCAAGGCGCTTGAGTTTCGACAAGCCCTGAAGCACGGCATACTCGCCATTGGTCAGCGCCATAAACAGCACAGCTATCGCCAGAGCCACAAAGTGCCACTCGTGAGTGTAGTCGCCAAATGAGAAACGACTAAGAAACGGTGCCATGCCCATCGTGAGTAACGCTCCTCCAAGCCCGAGCCACAACGACCAGCGGCGCACCACAGTGATGACGCGCGAAATGAGCGTAGCATCGCGTTGCTCCATAGCCTGTGAGATGTCGCGCACACTGCTGTTGCGCACACCCAGATTGGTAGCGGTGTTCATCATCTCAAGGGCTTGGTTGTAGATGCCAAACAGCCCTACTCCCATCGGGCCTATCCACAATGCCACAAGCTTAGTGCGGATTATCGAGCACAAAATCGTCAAGACCTGGACACCACCAAATATGCCCATTGCCTTGAGTACTATTTTCGATAATCCTTCGCGCTTCGCCATTATTTATTTGTAACTATATTATCTATAAATCTATATAATCTATGATTTAATAGGAATTTTAAAGGTATTATAAACTATTCCCCTGCCACCCAAACGGCACTTTTGGCGAACCAGACCTTCGTTGAGATACAATCCGCCATTTTCGGTGGAGATGCCGAAGTCGAAATAGCGGTAGCCTTCCTGCGATGACTCATTGATAAGATAGTCAAAGAGCAGGGTTAGTGCTTTAAGAGTGCGACCATGCTCAGTAGATGATATATACTGGCAGTGAGCCACCTCATTGCCGCAATAGTACATCACCACGCCCGCTAACAGCTCATCGCCAAGCGACGCGGTGTAGAGTTTTATGTTCTCAGGGAAACGGGAGTGCAGCAACAGCAACTCATCAAGCGAATGAACGGGATGCCTGTCATATCGCTCCATGAGCAATGAGTCGAGCATAGCCCAGTAGCCATGCCAGTCGCTCGACAGCCCAACCTCTACCCCACTCTTTAGGGCAAGATTCACATTGCGCTTGTTGCCACGATCGAAAGGCAGTGGCTCATCAAGGTCGATAGTGGTGGAAATGTTGCTCTCGGCAAGCACGCCACCGGCCCTGAATATGGCATAGAGGTCCTCCTCGCACGGATAGCGGTGATAGATGTGCGGCACTGGCTTATAGACTATCGACTCAATGCCGTGCTCTTGCAAAAATTGCACCGAAGCCTCCCACACCATCAGCATCGTGGTGGCGTCGAAATGCTTTAACGGCACCAGCCAACTGCCGTAGGTGAGACCACGATGGCTGTAAAGCGTGTTGCCTTCGTGACAAGCTGGCAGCACAGCTACTATCTTCTCGCCATCACGCGCCACCAGCGAGAAATCGGCAAAGCGATCGCTGTGATAGTCCATATAGTCGCGCAAGTGCAGGAAAGTGCCGTTGCGAGAGTTTCTCACGGCATCATCCCACTCTTGCTTTATGAGTGGCGTGTATTTCTCTATTGCAATCATCTTGTTATTTATTTTCCGCCAAGAAGCTGCATTATATCTTTACCCTCCATGCGCTTGTAGTTCTTGGGAATATTGGTGTCAATAGTGAAACTTTCATTCCACTGCATGTCCTTATATTCCAAGTCAAGCTTCATGGCGCTGCCGTTCAACTTTGTTGACACACTGGCGCTACCTGCCACCTTCCCTGCCACGCTACCTTGCACATTGCGGTAAGTCACGCTATAGGTCGAGGCACCAGCATTGCTCGGAATGACGTTGAGCGACACGATGTTGTTGTGACCGTCATACACAAAATTGTAATCAAAGCCCTTAAACTGGTTCTTTGGCGTCAACACCACCCTGTTGTCGAGCACGTTAACAGTGAAATCATCTTTCAGTTCCTGAGTCAGTGACCCTTTTCCCAACTCAAAGGCGCGTCCCAAAAAAATGTCTTGCAATGCCCCTACACTGACGGGGATGCCATTAGTGAGCAGCGATGCCTTCTCGAGCACGTAACGCTTGTGAAGCTTATCTACCAGCAAGATGGAGTCGCCATTGATCACCATCTTGGCGGCTTCAATGCCTAACACTGGTCGCACCGACACATAGATGCTCTTGTTACGAATCATCCTCATCTGCATCGACGAGCTCAACGACTTGCTTCCCGACCCTATCTCCACATTGCCACCGCTCTTGAAAGTGCGCCAGTCGGCCTGATAGTAAGCTGCCACGTCAACGGTTTCGCTGGTCACAGTCACTGGTGCATTGTCATCGGCATTCTGAACAACTTTCTTAGAACAAGAAGCCAATGCCACCATAGTGAGCGAGAGCAACAAAACTACATTTAATGAAAATCTTGTCATCCAAAAATGTTTTTTCGGTGAGAAAATATTATCTTTGGGTGAAAAATTATCCCTTTTGACATAAAATTTGGCAAAAAAGGATAAAAATATTGCATTTCATAACAGAAAAATTACTAATTTTGTAGGAAAGAAAACACGAGCGGATTTCCCAGTGAAATCATAAAAATTATTGTTTAACAAAAAAATTAAAAACATGAAAAAAAGTACTAAAATTTGGATTTGTATCGCAGGCGTGCTTCTTGTGATACTTGGTGTGGTATGCATTGCCAACCCTGCCGAGACATTGTTCTCAACAGCATGGCTCATCGGTCTCTTTACCCTTCTCTCGGGTATCTTCGAGATGGTGTTCACCATCGACACGCAACGTTTCATGCCTAACAGTGGTACTCGCATGTTGTCGGCCATCCTTCAAATCATCTTGGGATTTATTTTCCTGTCGGGGAAACTGTTCCTTGCGGCCTCGTTACCGTTCATCTTTGCCGCGTGGGTGATGGTTGAAGGTGTCATCATTGCCGTACGTTCCTTCGACTACAAGTCGGTGGGCTTCAGTTACTGGTGGTGCATCTTCATTCTCGGTATTGCCAGCGTGGTGCTTGGCTGTCTCGGTCTGCGCAACCCTGATGTGGCTGGTCGTACACTTTCGACGCTCATAGGTATCGGCATCATCGCCAACGGTTTAGCATATCTCGTTGGTATTGCTGGACTTAACCGTTTCGAGAAGAAGGTTAACGGAGTACGCGAAGCTATCCGCGATGCTATTAAGGAAGGATAATTTTTGTTCTAAAAATCAGAAAACAAAACCCGATGTGACGACGGTTATTATGTCGTCATGTTGGGGTTTTGTGTTCAAACGGCACTATCACCTTTGTGAACCACTTCGTCGAAATGTTCCACTGCCCAATTGATGAGTGCCTCTACGTGCGGCATCAGCGACTGTCCCGTTGCAGTGAGCGAATATTCTACACGCGGTGGCACCTCGGGATAAACTTTCCGGTTGATGAGTCCCATACCCTCCAAACGCCTCAACGTGACTGATAGCATCTTCTGCGAACAATCAGGCATGTTGTGATGTAACTCACTGAAACGCAATATTTTACTTATGTGAAGATGATATAAAACCAAAAAAGACCATTTGTCGCCAAACTTGGAAACCACA
>CALAVD010000134.1 GCA_937892085.1 uncultured Prevotellaceae bacterium | reverse complement strand
CCGAGGGTGGGAAAAGACTAAAAAAAATAATTCTATATATTAACTAACAATTAATCATTATGGTAAACAAATTAACACGAAGACTGCTGGGCATCCTCGCAATGATGGTGCTCATGATGACGACATCGCTGTCGGCTCGTGCCGTTTCCTATTACCTTGCTGGCGACTTCAGCAATTGGGGCACCGGTAAGATTGAGATGGAAAGCGATGGTCAAGGACAATGGATTGTTCCCTCTCAGGCCGTTTACGCTGGTCAAGAATTCAAGATTGTGAAAGTGGACGGCGAGACAGAGACATGGTATGGTTACAATGACTATCATGTGACTGGCGATGTGGTAAGTAATGGAACTGCTATTGATGTTTATACTGATAATGGAAACCTTGACTTCCAAGTTTCAGGTATGTTCCGTTTCGTATTAGTAGAAAATGGTGACCACCCGCAGGTGACTATTACTTATGCGCCACAGCCTGTAACTGTGAAGAGTGGCATTCAGAATGGTAATGTTACAGTTGATCCAACCCAGGCTACTCCAGGCCAGACAATTACAATCACAGCTACTCCTGCCGAGGGCTACTACATCGAGGTTGGAAACATCACTGTTGAGAAGACCATCAACGGCGGTTCGGCTCAGGCTCCGCCTCTGAAGGGCAATCCTGGCGTGGGACAATTCATCACTGATATTGTGGCAGGTGAGAACAACACCTTCACATTCGCAATGCCCGAATCTCCCTACGGAGCACAGGTGAGCGCCGAGTTCCAAGAGTGCATAACTCTCACGGAAGAAATGTTTAAGGCTATTTCTGAGCAAGACTTTACCGGCTCACAGATTACTCCAACTGTTGAATGTGCCGACGGTTACAATCTTGTGCTTGGCACCGACTATGAGGTTGCTTATGGCGAGAACGTTGGTCCTGGTGAAAACGCAGGTACTGTAACCATTACTGGTATTGGCAAGTATAAAGGCACCGTAACCTTGAGCTTCACCATCAAGCAAGGTGTTCACAATGTAAATATCACTACTGACGGAAATGGTACCGTAACTGCCAATCCCGCAAGCAGCGTGAAAGACACTCCAGTTACTTTGACTATCACTCCTAACCCCGGCTATGAGCTGGCAACTCTCACTGTGGATGGCGAGGTTGTAACCGTTACAGGTGACACCTACACCTTCACAATGCCCGATGCTGATGTAGCAGTTAACGCTACCTTCAATGCTATTGACTACACTATCACCGTGGCTGAGAGCGAGAACGGTACTGTTACAGCCAACCCAACTACCGCTCACTTCGGTGATAATGTCACTCTCACTATCACTCCCGATGAGGATTGCGAGCTTGTTACTCTCATCGTCGATGGCGAGGAGGTAACCGTTGAGGGTAATACTTACACCTTTGCTATGCCATCGCACAGCGTGGCTGTGAGCGCTACCTTCCGTGCTCTCGAGGTAAGTTATCAAATCAACTACGGCAAGGGCGACCCCTGGGCCGAGGTATTGACGATAGCAATGACCAAGGATGAGACAACCGGCAAATGGGCTACAGCCGCCAATCAGGAGATTGAGGCTGACTATGAGGCTGTTCTCGTCAAGAAGGTAGAAGGCAAGGACGATGTTGTAATGCAGGCTCAGGCCGATGGTAAATATTGGATTACCAACGATAAGTTGGGTGAAAATATCCCAATGGGCACTGGTGGGGGTTACGGAAACCTGCTCTTCAAGAATATGGGTCTCTACACCTTTACTTATGATCCCGCTACCAAGAATCTGGTAATTACCGGTGCATTTGAGTACACCATCACTGTAAATAACACCACACCTGACTATGGTACCGTTGAGGCTCCCGCCAAGGCTAAGGCTGGCGATGAGGTCACTCTTACCATCACTCCCGCTGAGGGCTACAGGGTGGAAACTCTCACCGTGACTTATGGCGAGGAAAACACTGAGGTTGAGGTAACTGACAACACATTCACTATGCCTGCCGGCAACGTGACCGTGACTGTCGCCTTCACTCGCATCCTCACCAACAATGCTCTTACCTGGAATGTTCCAGCCGAGAAGGGTGCAATCGAGGTTAAGGTTGACGATGCCGCTATCACCAGCGGAACCGAAGTTCAGGAAGGCAAGACCGTTGTTGTTACCGTTACTCCAACTGCCGAGTGGACTGTAAGCAAGGTTAGTGTTAACAATGAAGAGCTCACACTTGCCGATGGCACTTACACCTTCGAGATGCCAGCAGCTCCTGCCGAGATCGTTGTTGAGTTCAACGCTGTTGAGCACAACATCACTGTGACCGAAAACCAGTATGTAACAGTTGTGGCTCCTGCTACAGCCGCTGCCGGTACCGAGGTTACCATTACCGTAACTCCAAACAATGCCGACGACATCGTTGTTGACGGTGTTGTGGTTAATAATGGCGCAGTTACCGTTACCGACAATGAAGATGGCACTTACACCTTCATAATGCCCGAGGGCGCTGGCGGCGTTACTATCGATGTGACTGTCAAGGCTATGATTCAGGGCGTTTCGTTCACTGCCGACCGCAACTGGGCAACCTACATTGGCGCTTACAACCTTGTTAAGCCCGAGGGCGTTAAGGTTTATGTAGTAAATGGTGTGGTTAACGATGCCGTTGACATCACCGAGATTGACTACATCCCAGCCGGTGTGGGCGTACTGCTCTACGGAACAGCCGGTGAGGACTTCACTACACCTATTTATACTGACGAGACCAGCACTTCCACAAGCCTCTTGACTGGTAGTGCTACCGAGGCTCAGGCCATCACAAGTGGCTATGTTCTGTACAACAACAACTTCATCCGCAGCGAGGAAGGCACTGTGGCAGCACACCGCTGCTACCTGCCTGCAACTCAGGTTCAAGGTGCTCCACGCATGCTCAAGATTGGTGTGAGCGATGTTCCCACCGCTATCGAGAGCATTATCGCTCAAGGTAATGTTGCTGGTGTGAAGTATGTGAACATGAGCGGCGTGACCAGCAATGTGCCCTTCCGTGGCATCAACATCGCTGTGATCACCTTCACCGATGGCACTACTCGCACAGTGAAAGTTGTGAAATAAGTATTTTGAATTATAAGGTGGGTTCTATATCTCACTTGAACCCACCTTATATATATTATTATATAAGGACTTGTTGAAGGTCTTGTGCTGACCTACGCAGTTGCGGAGCAAATGTGAAGCGACGTTGCGTTATCAGTCAAATCCATTACAAACCCTTTCGAACTCTTTCAAAAGGGGTGCAAACAACCGATCAAGGACCTTCTAAACCTCTAAACAATGAAGATAGTTTCAAAAATATTAGTTTTTTTCTTGGTTGTCATTTGTTGGTCTCAGTTTGCTGAAGCCTACAACTTTTTTACTATTAATTTTAAAGACGGCACCAGTTCCGACCCCTTCTACACTATTGAGGTCAACAGTGTGAGATGTTCTAAGGTTGACATGAATAATGTGGAGCAGAGCGATTGGTGTGTTCAAGAAATATGTACTGCTAAGAATGTGTTCCGATATCCGCTTAGCGATATCCAGAGCATCAGTTTTGCTCAAGGTGAGAAGCGCAATCTTCCTACCGGGCATTTAAAAGTGCTTGCAATAGGCAACTCTTTTGTTGATGGTCCTTTAGAATATTTCGACGATATTGTTAGGGCATCGGGCATTGACCGTAGCAACCTTTGTGTGTACGTGGCAAGTAAAAGTTCAGCAACACTGGAATACTGGGCAACCACCTGCGACAATGGTGACACTGTTACAATCACTCGCCGGTCGGGTGAAATAACAATGCCTAAAACGCAAGCGCCACTCAAAGAATTGCTTGAACAAGACTGGGATGTTGTCACAGTGCAACAGGTATCAACCCTATCGCAATACCCCAGCTTCCTGTCGCCACACCTCTCTTACCTGGTCAATGAAATCAGAAAAAATTGTCCTAATAAGGACGTTGTCATAGCTTGGCAGCAGGTGTGGAGTAGATGGGATGATGGTGACGACTTGGAAAAGAGCTTGCAGGGCTGGGGCGCCATCACTTCGGTAGTAAAACGAACACCCAATTTTGGTATAGACATGATTATACCTACCGGCACTGCAATACAGAACGCCCGTGCCACAGACCTTAACACCCCTCATGGAATCACTCGCGACGGCGGGCATCTGGCCTATGGCGTGGGACGCTATGTGGCTGCTTGCACTTGGTTTGAGGCTCTCGTAGCACCAGTATTTGGCGTGAGTGTGGTGGGAAACACTGCCGTTCATGCTATCACTGCTACCGAGCAGTCCAACACCACCTATGAGGCGGTGCCAGTCACCGATGAGAACCGCACTCTGTGTCAGCAATGCGCTGCGGCAGCAGTGAACTCACCGTTTGAAGTGTCACAGATTGAGAATCCTTAATAAATGCGATTGATATCTTGATGCTTATGAGCTTTTTTACGTTTTTATGACAGAGAATTGTTAAGGTGGGTTCTATAAATTAACTTGAGGTGTTTTTGATTTATTTTCGAGCAGATGCGAAGTTAAAGCAGCAGCGGCATAGCGGGCTATGTTGCAAGGATTTAACGAAGCAGATGCCGAAAAGAAACAAAAACAGCCAAGAACCCATCTCAACATTTTATTAATTTATAGAACCCACCTTAATTGCTTTTCTGCATGAAAACGGAACCTCAAGGAAATGATATGTTTAAATTTTTATTATTTGAATATCAATATTGTATGAAATCTAAAATACTAACATTATTAGTCTTGCTGATTTCGGCTTTTGTTGCAACAGCTAATAGCGAAAGCCTAAAGTTGGTGATCCAGCATTCTAATGGCGAGACAACAAGCTTGAAACTGGATAATCAGCCTGAAATAACATTCTCGGGCGACAATCTGGTAGCGACAACTCAAAATGGCACGTTTAACTTCGATTTTGCGGAGGTGAGCCAGTTGTCTTATAAGAGTTCGCAGCAGCATGTTGTCGTGGCACCAGGCATAGTGGGTGGTACTGTTATCGTTGATAATCCTGATGCAGATGCGGGAGAAACGGTGACTGTGACAGTGACGCCATCCGCCGACTACCAAATTGCCAAAAGCGATATTGTGGTAGAGGCTACTATCAACCCGGGTAGCGCACAAGCTCCAGGCATAAAGGCTCAAGGTCCTGGCGTGGGATTAATGATAGAGTTGCAAGGTGAAGATCCTGCCGACCTGCGTCAAGAGCGCACCTACACCTTCACGATGCCCGAAGCTCCATACGACGTGTTCATCACAGCCACATTTACTGCCGTGACCTATTACAACGTGAGCGTTGCTGAAGTAGAGCATGGTTCAATTCAAGTTGACAAGACTCGGGCAGTAGAGGGCGAGACCGTGAATATCACCACCATCACTGCCGACACTGGCTATGAGCTTGACCAGCTCTATTACATGAATGGCGATGAAATGGTGGCAATTACTGGCACATCTTTCCAGATGCCTGCTGCCGATGTAGAGGTGCATGCCACATTCAAGGCAATCGACTACACTATCACCGTTGCCGACACTCAGAATGGTACAGTTCAGGCTCCCGCCACCGCCCACTATGGCGACGTGGTGACATTGACCATCGTTCCCGACGATGACTATGAACTCGAAACCTTGACTTATACCGTTGATGGTGCCGAGCCTGTGGATATTGAGAATGCAGCGTTCACAATGCCGGCTGCCAATGTTACTATCAACGCCACATTCAAGGCTATTGTGCACACTTTCACCGTAGCAGGTGAGCCTGCTGATCTCTTCGGCAGCGATGAGGCTTGGGATGTCAATAATGAGAGTGGCCTGATGACACTTGGCGAAGACGGTAATTACACTTGGACTTCAGAGAGCACCTTCCTTGATGGCGACGTGGAGTTCAAGGTGGTGAAGGACAACGACTGGGATGCTGGCAGTTATCCTGCAAGCAACTATGTGATTTCCGGTCTCAAGCCCGGCAATTATACCGTGACCATCACTTTCAATCCCGAGACTGGTGAAATTACTGTTAACGTGGAGGGCGCAGCCGATGTATATGTCTTTGGAGAGATTAACGGCAATGCTTTCACAGCTAACGAGGGTGTGAAAATGACAAGTGAGGATGGCAAAACTTATACTGCCACTGTAAATGTCGCCGATACTGAGGACGGATACAGCTTCTTTGCTTTCACTCACAAGCTGGGCACTAATGCCGAAGACTGGAACACTGCCAACGCTTATCGCTTCCTGGCGCAGAGCAACGGCAATTTCCTCGTGAACGGTGCTGCCATGAACACGGCGTTGCCCATGGCTTACAACGGTGACAACTCAATGAAGATTCCTGCTGGAGACTACACTCTCAGTGTTGACCTTGAGAACATGACTCTCACCATAACTGGTGGTACTCAGCTGAGCTACATTCTCGCAAGTGGTGTTGAGGGAGTTGACTACACCGTTATCAACGACCTCGCTGTGGTAGAGCGCCACGTAGGCACTCAGCAGTTCTTCACCAGCGATGGCAATAACAACTGGATTACCATCAAGGGTGGCGACTACTTCGACGACGCAGTACTCTTCGACGCTCTCAAGGGCGGCTACGTGAGTGGCGTGTTCAGCGACAAGAACCTGAACCCCTATCTCACCCTCACCGTTGCTCCTGTCGAGAGCGAAGATGTCCCCGATGTGGAGCCCGCAACCTATTACCTCAGTAATGAATTTACTCCTAAGGTTGACGAGGTGATTGTGGTTAGCAAAGCTTACTACAAAGCCAGCGAGAACACACTGCGAGCTTATGCTCCTGGTGGCATCCAGGGTCAGAGCGTCACTCTCGATACCAGCCTCTTTGACTACGACTTTAGAGATGGCACAAATTACAACGTTAAGGGTGTTATTAACATCAAGGAGCCTTGGGCTAATCCTGCTCCCATCGGAATGTTGGACTATGAATACCCATTCCAGAACTATAAGCTCTTAGTGCTTGACGTTGATGAGGTGGATCCCTCTACCGGCATCAACACAGTAGGTGCCGAGCAGGGCTTGAAGAGCGTGCGCTACTTCAATGCCGCTGGTGTGGAGAGCAACGTTCCTTTCACTGGCGTGAACATCGTTGTCAAAGAAATGCTTGACGGTTCCAAGGTAACAACTAAGGCAATCTTCAAGTAATCAACGCTCCAGGGCAATAACGCCCATCAAAAGCTTTAACGAGCAGATCGGAAGAGCACACGTCTGA
>CALAVD010000133.1 GCA_937892085.1 uncultured Prevotellaceae bacterium | reverse complement strand
TCTCGCTTAATCGCATTTTTGACCACGAAGTGGCAACTTTTTGAGATTATCACAGCGTCAAGTGGAGCAATTTCTTCAAAAAGCTGCACCTGTCGGTGTCAAGAAGCCTCGCAAGCTCGGATGATTATTTTCGTTTGATGCTTGAGGCATGTGCTAAAATAGTGCAATTCACAATCAAATTTTATAAAACATAGTGGATAAAACTAAATTTTCTCGCAATTTTATATTTTATAAAAGATAAAATCATTATATTGCAGAAATTTTCATTATAAAAGACAATTATCCTAAATACGTCATCTCCATGACACCATTAGTCACTAAGAACGATTACAACGGCATAACACACCTCCACCTGAGAAAATTCCTCACACAAGGACTATGACCTTCTATAGTTTGATATGGCAAAATTGTTTTTCCTATAGAAATTAAGATTTCCTACAGGTCCACGTTGATGCTTGTGGTGCGGAAGGAGAAGAGGTTGTCGCTGAGGCTGGGGTTGCCGGTGTTGAGGGAGTAGTTTTTTTGAGAGCGAGCTTTGATGACTGGCACTGTGAACTCGATGTCACTGCCGTCGGGCGTAGTCGTGAATGGCACAGGCTGGTTTTTCTCGTTGAGCAGAGTCAAGGTATCGACCGAAGCGGCTTCAACGTGCCGCATGATTTCATCGACGGCGACATGCACCACTACATTCGTGGTGTCGCTCTCGTGGGAGTTGGCGATGAGTATGTTGACGGTACTTTTGTTCTCACATGCCATGCACACAAGCGCTAAGACGATTATGGTCACTATTTTTTTCATTGACTTAAATTATTATTCTCTAAACTCTAACCTCATGATTCATTGGTGTTTCTCCTCTATGCTTTGGATGCCGTCGCGGCGCAGGCACACCCGGTAGCGCTTGTACTCGCTCTTCTCCTCATATTTGCATTGTATCACGAAGTTCAGATAGTAGGCCTTGTCGCCATCGGTGAAATGGTTGGTGGCATCGCCTTGATTGACATATAGCGGCACAGTGGGGTTGTCCATCTTGCGCATAAAGCCTGCGAGGTTGAAACGCACGATGTTGTTGATGCCGTTGATAGGGTAGGCCGAGAGCTGGTTGACGGCTTTTCGCTTGAGGTGTACGTACTTGCGATACTGAATCACCTGCTCATCCACGCCTCGGTTCACCACTAACGGATTCTTGCGTGCGCGCTTCTCGTTGACATGACGTGACACGTCTTGCGGCGACACAAAGTCAAAACCTTCCTTCACTTTGCCAATGTTGCGCAGTCCCACGCGTATGGTAATTAGGTAGTCATAGAAGCGACTGCCGATGCCGTGGGCGAAGTAGTTGCGTATCATGTCCTTGATGCGGTCTTTGAACATATAGCTAATGACTAAGGCGATAAAGAATGGCAGTGTGAAATTGCCGTAGGTCTGCTGGAAAGCAAATGATACCACAGTGGCAAACACCATCGAGATGCCTGCCGCCACGCTAAACGCCACCTGCTCGAGAAAAGCGGTGTTGCGGCGCTTGTGGGTGGGCAGGTAGAGGTTGCTCTCAATGTATTTCTTGAGTTGGCTGGCGTGATACACAAACTGGCGGTTGTCGTCGGTGCTATCAGCCTCCACACTCACATATTTGTGGCTCATGCGGTATTTGCGCTCGCTGTCGAGCAGCTGGGTGAGCATCGACAGTAGCGGTCCGCCGCTACGCTTGCGTGGGTTCAGGAGCTTGACGATGCGCCCTAAGTGCTGCTCAATGATGTTGGAGATAAACTCGTCGCCAAAGTCGTAAAAGACAATCACTTGCTGCCCCTCGTCGCTCTTTAGAAGGGTAGGGCGCAGCGAGCGGTACATCTCCGCCACCGCCTTGGTCTGCTCCACTAAGTCGCAGGCTAAGCTACGTTGTGCCTCACCGTTGGTTTGCTTGGTGATTTTGATATAGGCGTCGCGCACACTGCTCTTGACAATAGAGGCATACATCTTGACCTCATTCTCAAACTCCTTGTTGTCGTTCACTGGGGTCTCGCAAGCTTGCTTGATGCGCATGAAAGGCAGCGAGTGCACATCGGTGAGTTCGCGCAGCTCATAGCGTGGGGTGATAAGCCGCAGGTAGGACAGCGTGTCGCAGTAAAATGTGTCCTTGCTGTAGGTGTGGCGGTTCACGTCAAGCCGTTCGGGGATGAAAATCCACGTGTTCATGTAGAAGTCATCGTAGGTCTTCCCGTCGTTAGGCAGGAATCCCACTTTAAACTCCAGCGTGTTGCTGTCATGAATCTTTGGCTTGATGTCAATCATTTTTTAGTAAACAAGCTAACGAGTAAACAAGCTAACGAGGCAATTGTAGATTGGGAATCGAGGATCGTGATTGGATGCAGTTATTCATTATTTAATGAGTATGCATTGTGCATTATGAATTATGCATTATGCATTGTGCATTATGAATTGTGCATTATGAATTGTGCATTATGCATTTAAAAGAATACTCCATCGGTGTACCCAAACCACCTCAGCACGGTGTCGCCCCAGAAGATTATCATCAGCCAGCTGATGAACATCATGGTGATGCCAAACTTGAAGGTGTCGCTGATGCTATATTGGTTGGTGGTGTAGAGTAGGGCGGCGGGCTTGCTGTTGAATGGCAGCACATACACGTGACCCACGAGTAGCGCCACGGGGAACGCTAAGCTCATGATGGGGTAGCCGTTGCTCTGTGCCACGCCAATGGCGATGGGCACGAAGATGAGGGTGAGCATCGTCTTCGACTCAAAGATTAGCGAGAACAGCAGTATGCTACCCGTGAGAATGAGATATATTACCCAGAATGGCGTGCTGGCGCCAATGCCGAGCGCACCGAAGAGGGCGTTGATCATAGTGCCTGGCAGACCCGTTGCCTCAAGGCCAGCGCCGAGAGTGTAGGCTCCCGCCGAGAATAGCAGCAAGTGCCAGGGGATATCCACATCGTTCCACTTCACGATGCCTACCTTGGGCAGCAGGGCCACCACAGCACCCATAAAGGCTACCGCCGTCTGCCCTATGCCGTGATAATCTCCTGTAGCCCACAAGATGAGGACTGTTACAAAAATGGCTACTGCTCGGTATTCTTCACTGCTCATCTTGCCGAGTTTGTTCAGCTCGTCACGCAGGCGGTCCATGCCGCCTTCAATCTGCGGCACGCGTTCCTCTTTTTTTAGTGGGAAGAAAATCTTTGAGCCCACAAACCAACCGATGAAAATGAGGATGATATTCATGGGGAACGCCGCTAAGAACCAGTTCTGGTAGCTGATAGAGCCAATGCCTAATGCACCACCGATGAGTGCGCCAGCGAGCAATGTGGCTCCTGAACCGGTGAGGAAGGAGTTGGCTCCTAAGTTTATCTGGAACAGGTTCTGCAATACCAAGTTGCGGCCAAAGTTGTTGCGATGTCCTTCGGTGGCGCCATAGATGGCTGCTACCACCATAAAGATTGGCAACAAGATGGCGGCTTTGGCCGTAGTAGCCGAGATAAACGCCGAGAGCACGATGTTGATGACAATGAAGCTAAGGATGATGCCGTTGGTGCTCTTGCCAAACTTTATCACAAACCATAGTGCGAAACGCTTGGCAACTTGCGTCTTGACGAGCATGCTTGCCAAGATGAATGACAAGATATTTAGCCACATCACCGGGTGCCCCAGCTGGGCGTAGGCCTCCTTGTCGCTCGTTACCCCAGTTAGCACTATCATCATTATGACAATTAGCGACGTGAGGTAGTTGGGGATAGCTTCGGTAATCCACAATATTATGGCGGCGGCAAAAATTGCTAGCATCGCATAGTTGATGCGCAGAAACTTGTCGTGGGTGGTGGTCGTGAGATTGTCTTTCTCGGATTGTGAGAGCTCGTGCTTAGTCTCCTTGCCGCTTTTATCGACCACTACAGCGATTTTCTTCTCGCCCTTCTTATACATCTCCTCATAGCGCTTTACGGCACCATCGGCAAGCTCTGTCGTCTCCTTGTTGGTGTCGATTCTGTTGATAAAGGGGATGTCAGCGAAGAAATAGATGACCACGAAGGCGAGTATTGCCAGCGGGCCGCCTATGCGCTGTAATATCTTTTCGAAGCCCGACTTCTGCATCTTGGGCAGCTTCTCGAGCTTGTAGTTGTTCATGTCAAGAGGGTCGAAATGTGCCTCTTGTTTTATTGCTTCTTCCGCCATATCTTTATGGTTTTTAAAAAGTGTCCTCAAAAGAACCGTCCCTTTGAGGACACTATGTTGCAAGTTTTAGATTATTTCCAGTTCTTGTGTCCTCAAAAGAACCGTCCCTTTGAGGACATCCCTTTGAGGACACTATGTTGCAAGTTTTAGATTATTTCCAGTTCTTGTAGGGGTTCTTCATGAGCATGGAGTTGTAGTACTTCACGTCGCCGGTAACCTCCTCGCCAAGCCATGCCGGGCGGTCGAAGTCGGCATCCTCGCTTGGTAACTCCACTTCGGCAACGGTGAGACCGTCGTTGTCGCCGTAGAACTCGTCAACCTCGAAGGTGCGCTCGCCGGCTTTCACCAGATAGCGGGTCTTGTCGATAACGCCGGGCTCGCAAATCTTGAGCAGCTCCATTACCTCCTCGGCAGGAATCTCTTTCTCCCACTCAAAGCGGCTGGCTCCACTCTCGTTGCCAATGCCCTTGACGGTGATGAATCCCTTCTCGCCCTTGACGCGAACGCGCACTGTGCGCTCGGGAACCGAACTCAGATAGCCCTGTGTGATGCGTGTGGCCTTGAAGGCCTCATCCTTGAAATCACCACTTTTTACCAAGAATTTTCTTTCTATCTCTTGTGCCATAATTGTTTAGTTTGCTAAAGGTTTGTTAATCATGCCAATCACGCGCTTGATGGCTTGCAGGTAGTTGATGTTCTCAACGCCCTCAAGGCCACAGTCGGCGATGGTCTTCTTGATGTCTTCAATCTCGGTGCTCTCGCTGTTGATGGTGCGAACCATGGCTCCGTTGATGTAAACCTCGCCAGTCTCGCAGATGGTGTCGTTGACCATGTAGCCATAGCGGGCTTTCTCAACGGTAACGGCCTGCAGGTCGGGGTGCTCTTCAATCATCTGGAGGAACTCCTCAAGTGTGTAAGCGTCCTTGGTGAGTTCGGGCATGCCGTCAACCTTGAAAGCAGGGAACACTTCTTCCTTGAGAACCTGTGCGCTGATGGGGAACTCGCCCTTCATCAGTGGATTCCATTGCTCAAGGCCATCAACCTCCTGAACGAAAGTCTTGATGTCCATCTTGCCGTTGCGAATCTTGGTGTTGTTCACGTCGTTGGTGCGGCTAACGATATAGGTCTCGGTGCTGTGACGCTCCCACACTTTCTCGGGGACTGGAGTGCTCAGGCGTGCCATGCGCTTTGCGGGCTCGCAGAAGCAACGTCCGAAGCTGCGGAATTCAAATCTAGGTTTTGAAATCTCACCAATTTTTAATTCTTCTTTTGCCATTTTTATCTATAGTTTTTTTGATTGAGTTATTTATTGTGTTTTTTTTGCATGTGCTTGAATGAAAAGTGAGGGTATGTCATAATTGAGGAGTGTTATATCTCCCCCTCTAAGATAGAGGGGGTGGGGGAGTATGAAACTCCACGTTGCTGATTATCATACTCCTCAGCCACTTATCTAAAATGTTTTGCGTATTGCATTTTGACACACCCTTACTTATTCAGTTGGGTATATAGATTGTTGTTTACTGTACTACTGTTGGGTCTTCCTCGCCGGTGTCGGGGTTCTTAGCTCCTAAGGTGCCATCGGCAATCATGAACTTGCCAGTGCCATCGGGACAGCGGCTCCAAGTCTTCTTGTTGTTGCTAAGCGACTGGTTGCCCCATCCGTCGGCCTTCTCCCCGCGTTGGAACTTGTCGACTACGGTGCCATTGGGAGCAACGAGCTCGATGAGCACGCTCTTCTTGGCCGAGAAACCGCTGCTGATACCGCGTGGGGTAGTGCCCTTGGCTCCCACGATGGTGAAGTAGCTGTGAGGCATTATCACCTCATCGGCAAGACCAGTCCATGCATCGGACTCGTCCTTGCGGATAACAACGTCCTTGAGCTTGATGGGGTCGTCGCCATTGTTGTAAAGCTCGATGTATTTGCCTTCGTCGGAATCGGCTGCTCCAAAGAGCTCATTGAGCACGAGCTTGGTGTAGTCGCTTGGCTTGTCGCCAACGGTCACTTCAAAGTCTTTAGAGACAGTGGTGTATCCAGCCTCATTCTCAATCACTACGTTATAGGTAATCTTTGTTCCATCGGGCTGAGCTGGAATGGTGGCAGTGTAGGTGCTACCGTTGCCGCTCATGGGCACTTGTGTGACTTGTCCGTCAATAACATAGACGAGAGTTGCAGACTTCACGCTCTGAAGTCCAGAGACGGTGGCAGTAACAACTATGTCGTCAAACGAAGTGGGCGCCTCGGGTACGATGGTGACTCCATCGATAGAGTTGGGACCCTCATAAACTTTATCTTCAACGCAAGCGGTCATCGCAACAGCGAGAAACAGCGCGAATAATAACTTTATAGTTTTCATTGTTATAATCGTTATAATTGGGTTAGACATTTTTTAGAAATCAATCTCAAATCGAAGTGCCAGCATGTGGTAATTGATGCCGCCCTTGCCCTTGGGATCTACTACCTTAGTGTAGTCGTTGGTCAAGTTGCCGTTAGCATCGTGGCCCGAGATGAGTTTGCCCTTGCCGTTGGCATAGCGGTCGTTGTTGCTGTACATGTAGTTCAAGGCTACTTTCACACTGTTGTTGATGTAGTAGTTGAGACCAACGGTGAAGTTCTCGCCAGCACCGCCGTACACATCCTTGTCGTTGAGATTCAGGTAGTCGTAGCGAAGTGCAAGCTCCAGGTCTCCCCACTTGCGGCCTCGTGAAGGCTGAGTGAACTCGCCCTCGGCGGTGTTGAAGCGCTGCTTGCCGCCAAAGAGCAAGCAAGAAGCGTGAACATACCAGCCACTGAAGTGGTACATGGCCTTCTCGGCATCTACCGAGTTGCGAATCCACTCGCTCTGGATGCGTGCGGGGCCATAGTAGGCGGCACCCTCAAGACCATAAACGGTGTTGTGGTCTACGTTGGGGATGAAGTCGGTGTCAAGATATTTCTTGCGGTTGATGCTGGTGCTGTTGCGGGTGCTGAAGCGCATGCCGCCAAAGTCGCTGGGTGCCTCGTCGGTCTTGGGAGTGCGGTAAGAAATCTTGCCGCCCAGGTAAAGACCCCAGCTGCGGTCCTTGGCATAGGGCATCCATCCCACCTTACCGGTGAACGAGTAGCCCTGGCTGCGTCCAAAGTCCTTGTTGTTGTCCTGTACGTATCCAAGCTCTTCCTCACCTGCTACAGTCTGGAAGAACATACCACCGCTGGCGCGGAAGTGGTCAAGCAGGTAAGACACCTGGATACCAAGGTGGCGTGAGGGAACCAGAGCCTTGCACACCATTGGACGCTCGATGAAGGTGAGATAACGCGATGAAGTGGTCTGCTCCATCGAGAATTCTTCCTTGAAGTTACCAGCCTTGATAGAAACGTTGGGAATTCCGTCAAACTGGATGATAGCGTCCTTGAGCTCAAACTTGCCATCGGCCATGTCCATGTCAACCTCGCCATACCAGTTGTGAGGCAGGCGTGCCTTGATGGCGAAACGTGCGCGGCGTATAGATGCTCCGTTACCAATCTTGTTGTAGCCCTCTTTCTTTCCGAAGTAGGTGGCTCCATCAACTTGAACACGGTTGTCCATCCACAAGCGGTACTGCTTGTTTTTCGACTCAAACGTGAGAATGTTGTTGCGCTGTTCAGAAATCAGCTCTTCTCGGTCGACGCGCACACCGTACTGGTTGTAGGTGACATTGGCGTCTTCTTCGGCTTCTTGTGCCCAGGCACTGCCCAGAGCAGAGAGTGCCAGCACGAAGGATAGAGTTAATAATTTTTTCATTGTAAAAAACAATTAAGTTAATAAATAGAAAATTAATGAATTATATCATTTGTAAGAATTGTACGATGTTCACGCTGCGGTCGAGTTTGAGCTTGCGGCGGAAGCGGTAGCGGCTCACCTCAACGCTCTTTGGCTCCACGTTCATCATGCTCGAGATGTCTTTGCTGGAGAGGCCCAGGCGCAATAGTATCGCCAGGCGCTTCTCCTTCTCCGACAAGTTTGGGCAACGCATGAGCAAGCGGCTCACGAAGTTCTTGTGTTGTTCCTCAACCTGGGTGTAGAAATGGTCCATCTCTCCGGTGAGCCGCATGTTCTCGTTGAGTTTGTGCGCTGTCTCGCGCAGCTTTTGGCGCAGCAGTGGCACGTTGTCCTCGCTCGTTAGCTCGTTGAGGCTTTTGCTTAAGTCTTCGAGGTACTGACGTTGCTGCTTGATATATAATGAAAGGTTTACCAGCTCTTTGTGCTTGATGTCAATCTCGTTGGTTATCACGTTGAACTGAGATGTCACGGCTGCCACGTTGAGGCGGCTGCGCTCATCGTCGGTCTCGCTGTTGTGGGTGAGCTCGTCGTTGAGAGCCTCCACAGCTTGGTAGTGCTTGCGGCGCTGTCGGTAGTACATCATCACTAGCAGGCAAGTGACCAATGCAAAGGTGGTAGCTATTGCCATGATGATGCTGTTCTTGACAAGGTTCATTAGCATCATTGCCACGAGGAACGAAACCAGTGGAGTCACTATGGTGATGGAAACAAGGCGAAAGATGCGGTGTGGGCTGCGGCTCATGGTGAGGAGGGCGCAAGCGCGCACTTGGCTTGGTGACACGAGAACAGGCGTCATACCAGCCAGTAGCAGCGTTCCTGCGACGTTGCCCAGCAAGAGTACCGTGAGGAGGGCATAGAGCAGCGGCAACGATTGCCTCATCTGCTTGAGACGTGGGTTCTCGGTGCGCACTACCATAGTTGTGGGGATTGTCACTGCCACGCTAAGGGCGATAGCCGCGATGCCTACTGTCACAGCCTGAGTGCCGGCTAAATGCTCCAGGATGGCTTCGATGAATGGTGTGCTGAAGAGGGCAAAGTTGATTGCAAGCGAGATGATGCCCAAGATGATGCCCGCCAGTGCCAAGCGCTTCATGTATAGGCTCTTGAGAAGCAAGTGGAAAGACTTGCGGTAGATGCCGTGCTCAAAGATGTGGCAGTAGAGAAGGAAGAGCAGCAGTCCCGCAATGGGGAGCACTATCAATGAAACGAGCGACTCCAGTACAGGGAATTGCTGTGAGAGTTCGCCATGGTTGGAGAGGGCGGCGAGTGTGCCCCAGAATGCTGTGATGACCGAGGTGTACTGCCCCGCGGCTCTCATGACGGCAATTGTGATGACGATGGCACACATTATAATATAAGCTTGATTCAGTGATAAGGAAATTGTCCATGCCTTGAACTGGGAGAGAATAGTCATTGCCACAGCTGCAGCGGTCGCGAGCAGGAGCATTGTGCCAAGTGCTTCCATCGACACCATGTCACGGATGTGGATGCCAAGGAAATTGATACCCATTTCCCGGAATCCCATCCATGCCGCAGTGAGCAGTAAAAGAACTGTTAAGACTGTCAATTCCATGCTGTTTGCTAAGGTTGTTTAAGATTGGATTTGAATCAATTGTGCAGCTTGATGACCATTATAGCAAGGTGGTCGGCTGCGCGAACGGCCTCCTCGGCGAGCTCCTCCACGTGGAGGGTGAAATAGCGCAGGTGGAACTTCTGGCTCAGCTTGAAGTTGTCCATCTCGTGGAACACACGGCGCTTGATTGACTGGGCGAGCTTGCTCACTTCTTTCTCAAAGAAATAGATGCGGTGCGTCTTCTCGCTCATAAAGCGGGGTGCTTTGAAGTAGTCGCGTGATGCCTGAATTGTGCCCTCAACTGCTAAACCTGTGACTTCCACGAGTTTGAGAAAATCGATGTTGAGCTCCGAGGGAAAGAAGGGTATCTCGATGTCATATTGCCACAAGTTCTTGTAGAGCAGGTTGATAATCATGTCGAGACGCTCCAGTAGCTGCATGATTTCCACGCGCTGGTCGGTGACTAATGAATAGCTGTAAAGCTCATTCTCTATAGTGCGGCGCAGGTCGGTAGCAGTGTCGCGCAGCCGTGTGATATTCTCGAGGTTGTCGTCAAACTCCTTCTTGTTCCCTTCGAGGTAATTCTTGATGCCGCTCTTGTAGGTGAGTACACATTCGTCAAGATAGTCAAGAAAATTGTCGAGGTCGCTTATGGTTTTATTGGTTTTTTTCAGTCCAAACATTGTTTGTGGTTTTATGTTAGCAAATGCAAAAATACATCATAATTATATAATGTGCAAACTATTGTGTGGTTTTTGTGTTGTTAAAAAAGTAATTTGTGTAGTGTTATTATAAAATACTATGCGCTGATTACTAATTTAATAAGTTTTATTGTGTAGTGGTGATGAAGGGTTGTTATAAAAAGTGTGTAGTGTTTAATTATCAATTTTGTAGTTGTTTTGTGATGATGGTAATCGATGTGGATTCATTGCAAACCATCCATTTCAGGTGCTTGCAGCTGTAGTGTTTCAATCTAATTTTTCTTAATTTACGCTCTCACCTTATTATTATTCAAAAAAAAACAGTAATTTTGCAGATTAATATTGAAATTGTAGCGCAAGGACACGAGTTCGGTCAACAGCGATTGGCTTGTTTACTCGTAAACTTGGCAACTTGTTAACTATAAAATAATGGCACAAAACGAAGACGTTTTCAAGAAGATTGTATCGCATTGCAAAGAGTATGGGTTTGTTTTCCCGTCGAGTGAGATTTATGACGGTTTGGGCGCAGTGTATGACTACGGCCAGAACGGAGTGGAGTTGAAAAACAACATCAAGCGTTACTGGTGGGAAGCCATGACGCTGCTGCATGAGAATATCGTGGGTATCGACTCGGCGGTGTTTATGCACCCCACTATTTGGAAAGCCAGCGGTCACGTGGATGCGTTCAACGATCCCTTAATCGATAACCGCGACAGCAAGAAGCGCTATCGTGCCGACGTTCTCATTGAGGACCAACTCGCAAAATATGAGGAGAAGATGGATAAGGAGGTTGCTAAGGCTAAGAAGCGCTTTGGCGACAGCTTCGACGAGGCGATGTTCCGCCAGACTAATCCCCGCGTGCTCGACAACCAGAAGAAATGGGACGAGCTTCACGCCCGCTTCGAGAAAGCAATGAACGACAACGACCTTGAGGAGCTTAAACAGATAATTCTTGACTACGAGATAGTTGACCCTATAAGCGGCACCCGCAACTGGACCGACGTGCGACAGTTCAACCTCATGTTCAAGACGCAGATGGGCAGCAGCAGCGACAACACGATGGATGTGTATCTGCGTCCCGAGACCGCTCAGGGCATCTTTGTGAATTTCTTGAATGTTCAGAAGACAGGACGCATGCGTCTGCCTTTTGGTATCGCTCAGATAGGCAAGGCGTTCCGCAACGAGATAGTGGCTCGCCAGTTTGTGTTCCGAATGCGTGAGTTTGAGCAGATGGAGATGCAATTCTTTGTACGTCCGGGCGAAGAATTGAAGTGGTTCGAGACTTGGAAGGAGAACCGTCTGCGCTGGCACAAGGCACTTGGCTTGGGCGACGAGAAATATCGCTTCCACGATCATGAGAAGTTGGCTCACTATGCCAACGCTGCTACCGACGTGGAGTTCAAGATGCCGTTCGGCTTTAAGGAGGTGGAGGGCATCCACAGCCGCACGAACTTCGACTTGTCGCAGCATGAGAAATTCAGTGGCAAGAAGATTCAGTACTTCGACCCAGAGCTCAACGAGAGCTACACGCCTTACGTTATAGAGACCTCGATTGGGGTGGATCGCATGTTCCTCTCGGTGATGTGCTCAAGCTACGAGGAGCAGAAGCTCGATGGCGGCGACACCCGTGTGGTGCTGCACCTGCCCAAGGCGCTGGCCCCAGTGAAGTGCGCCATCCTGCCACTCGTGCGCAAGGACGGTATGCCTGAGAAGGCTCGCGAGATTATGGATATGCTGAAATTTGACTTCGCATGCCGCTACGACGAGAAGGACAGCGTGGGCAAGCGCTACCGCCGCATGGATGCCATTGGCACTCCCTATTGCATCACTATCGACGGGCAGACTGTGGAGGACAACACCGTGACTCTGCGCGACCGCG
The DNA here is from genome assembly GCA_937892085.1 of uncultured Prevotellaceae bacterium. Taxonomy (GTDB): domain Bacteria; phylum Bacteroidota; class Bacteroidia; order Bacteroidales; family Muribaculaceae; genus Sodaliphilus. The sequence continues at coordinate 164 of CALAVD010000133.1, read as the reverse complement.
ACACTATGGAGCAGCAGCGAGTCGCCATCAGCGACCTGCCATCCATCATTGGCGAGCAGTGTAGTCTCAACAATTTGCTCAAATCGATGCACAACTCTTGATAATGCACAATGCACAATTCATAATGCACAATTCATAATGCACAATTCATAATGCACAATTCA
>CALAVD010000132.1 GCA_937892085.1 uncultured Prevotellaceae bacterium | reverse complement strand
GATGGTAATAAGGATGAGCAGGAGCACGATTATTCCGAACATGGAGAGCTTGTTCTTCCTCAGTCTCCTCATACCGTCCTTAAGGAAGGTAGTGGATTCGCTCATTACGTCCTGCTGCCTCTTCTCCTCTTCGGTAGCCTCACGCACGTTGATTACCTTGCCAGTATATTTCACTGTCTCTCCAGCCAGCTGGTGGTTGAAATCTACGGTAACGGTGTCGTCGGCAACCTCCTTGACGATGCCCTCGATGCGCATGCCCTCGGCGGTCATCAGTGGAACAAAGGCTCCCTCATAGACGCGCTCGCTGTCGAACTCGCCATCAATGACGAAAATCTGCTTGTCGATTTTCTGCACCATATTTGGGTCGCGCTCTCCAAATGCCTCGATAGGCGAAAGGATGAAGTCGAACTCATCGCCCGCTTTCAGCCCCTCGAGGTGGTTGGTAAACGCTTCGAGCATACCCGGCTCATGACCGAAGATGAATCTGTCGGGTTTGCTCTCTTTAAACTCATAGATCATGGTGTCGCCATCTTTCTCAACGAGGAAGATTTTGTAAGCTATCTCCACGAACTTACCTTTAGTTATTGTTTCCATTGTTATTGCTTATTATTGTTGAAAAATGTTGTTCTCGCGTGTTTACTCTACAAAAGTACTGCAAGTTGAGAGAAATACAAAATAAAAACGGAGTTTTCGTAATCAGGAACGTGATTGTGGTAGTAATGGCACAGATTCTGAATTCTGTATTCTGAATTGAGAAGCTACTCCCAGTGGGTGAGGTGATAAGTGCGGACTGTGCCAGTCGTGGAGAAGGTGTGCTGGAGAACCATATCCTTGTCAGTGAGCGTCACCACAGTAAATGTGGTGACAGCCTCAAGGGGAACATGGCTGCTGATGGTGGGTGCAAAACGGCTGTCAACAAAGGTGAGGGTCATCGCTTGGTGGTCGTCGCTCTCTTGCCACTGGGCAAAACTATCGGTGGAGCTGTGATTTACCTCGTCAACGCACCTGATGCCGAACACCTTGCCTTGAAACATGAAATAGGTGTTACCATCATATTCGGTATCGGTGGTACCATCGATTTCTATGCTATCGAGGTGCCACAAGCCAAACCAGTAGCCAATGTCACCATTGTTGTGCGAGCAACCGGCCACGCACAGCACGGCGACTAAGAGAGTGATATATGTTGCCAGTCGTTTCATCTGAAAGAGAAATTACCGTTATAGAAAACCGAGATTAACGCACCAGTGTTGTTGCCGTAGAGGGTGCCGTGGTCGTGCGCCAACTGAGCCTTCACTTGCAGCCCTTGCAGCCAGTGAGGAGTGTAGGTGGCTTCGAGCATCATCGAGGTGATGGTGAGTGGCGTGCTGTGAGGAATAAATGGCGTGCCAAACGACTTGCGCCACGACAGCAACGCCCTATAACTCACCTGACTGCCTAAGTCACCCATCAGCCCCAAGTGAAAGCCACGCTGACGGTTGTCGGTAAACCTCAGGTAGCCATCGGTGTTGTAGAGTGGCGACTTTACCATAGGCGAACCTATCGACATGCCTCGGTTGTGATAACCGTCGTAGCAGTAGTTGTTGTAGTAGTCGTCGCTACCAGTCGCCGGAGCACCTATATCGCTGCCTCTGGGATGATTCTCGTCGGCGAAGTCTTTATAAGCAAAATGCAGTGGGCCGCTCTGGTTCATCATGGTGAGGAACTCAGCTACGGCACCAGTCACCACGCCGTGCCTGCCGCTGTGGTATTCCAGTCCCCACAGGCCATCGAAGCCGTTGAGCTTGCCTATTCCCGAGCCATCTTCGAGTGGCGACTGATAGTAGCCACGGAGTTTACTTCCGGAGTAAAGTTTGTATTCTATTGCCAAGTCCCATGAACCCACATGGTTGCCCTCCACGTAAATTCGGTCGCCCATGTTCTCGCCACCACTGCCGGGAATGAACGCGTGCCAAAAAGCCTCGACATCAGCTTTCATCTTTACTTCTTGCCACACCACGCCGTTGTCGTGGTAGGTTGCCGTTCCGCCAAACTGACTCGCCGCCTGCATACCTATAGTGAACACTAACGGTTTCAGTGGATTGGTGCGGAGATAGAGGTTCTTGTAGTTGAACCAATAGTTGGTGGTGATAAAGCCATTGTAATAGTTATAGTGGTTTTCGAGCCATTTAGAGTCGCCATAGCGGTAATATCCTAACTCGCCCTTGATTTGCAGCCAACCACGAGTGAACGGTATGTTCTGGTAGTTTACAAACCCTATCCTGGCACCAAAGGGCGCGCGGGCGTTGCCGCTCATCATCAAGTCGCCGCTGCTCAGGCTACGGTTCACAAATCCCGGGTTGATGTCTTTCTGCCCTAACGTGAGAAATACGCCACGATACTTACCTTCGACCCACAACTGCTGCATCCACAGGCGGGCAGGATGCTGGCGGTTCTCTATCATGACGTCGCTGGTGGCGTCATAACGCAGGTAGCTGGCGCTCGAGGCATATCCGCCCCAGGCTTCGATGCCCGCACCCCACGAGAGGCGCTTTGTAGTGTCCATCTCGTGCCATAGGGCAGCGCTCATCAGCGCCGAGTGCTGCTGGGTGACCGTGCCACGGCGGTTGCTGGCGATGTGGTAAGGAGCAAACTCCTTGTTACCGGCATTCATGGTGATGCCCACGCTGTAGTCCACAGCAATGCTGTCGGCGGCACAAGGCATTGCACCACCCACAACCATCACCGCCAGCAGGCTCCATAAAATCCTTTTAAAAGCAGTCATTAATGCTTATTATTATAGGTGGGTTCTATAAATTAATAAAATGTTGAGATG
>CALAVD010000131.1 GCA_937892085.1 uncultured Prevotellaceae bacterium | reverse complement strand
GATCTTATAGGCATTGCAAAATAACACAAAAGCCAATTATGTTATTTTTGTAATAGAAATAACTTGTTTGTTTTAACAGAAAAATATACTTTTGCAACGAAACTTGAAACCAAGAAAACGAAGCAACTCTATACACATTAAATAATGAGGGTATGATTAAGAAAAAGCGTCAGGCACAAATATTGGAAGTGCTCATGAAAGAAGAGACTGTCACTGTGGCTCAGCTGGCTCAGCTACTCGACGTGTCGCAAGTGACCATCCGCAAGGACCTGTCGGAGCTCGAGCAGGCCAACTAGCTTTACCGCAGTCATGGCAAGGCACGAATCATCAATCCTTTCACTTTCAACAAGTCGATAAACGAAAAGGAGAAACTTTTCCCCGAGCAGAAAGATGCCATAGGCCGCGAGGCTGCCAAACTCATAGGCCGCGACGACAGCATCATCATCGCATCGGGAACTACGGTTCATGCTCTGGCACGTAACATCAAGCCCGTGCACAGGCTCACCGTGGTCTCGGCATCGCTCCCCGTGAGCGACATCTTGTCGCAAGACGAGAACAACGACATCATACAACTGGGTGGCATGTTGCGCCACAGCAGTCTCTCGGTGGTGGGGCAGTATAGTAAGCAGATTCTTGCAAACTGCTCGTTTTCAAAGCTTTTCATCGGCGTTGACGGCATCGACTTCAACTATGGTTTCACGACCACCGACATGCGCGAGGCTGAGCTCAACCAGCAGATGATGCGTGCAGCCCAGAAGGTGATAGTTCTTGCCGACGCCAGCAAGTTTGGCAAGCGAGGCTTCGCCAAGATTGGTGACATCGAGGACATCGACATGATAATCACCGACGCTGGAGTTAACCCAAGCATCGTTGACCAAATTAATGAACACGGCATCAACCTGATTATCGCTGAGTAACCGTTCCTCACCGATTAGGGAGAAAATGATTGTTATTTTTTCAAAATAACGTTACTTTTTTTTGCTTGGTAAGAGATTTTTTTGTACTTTTGAAAACTTGATTTTTCAACTAAGATATTCTGTCAAATTCAATAGTTTATGGAAAACGAAAATATCATCATTCCAAGTGAATATGCCGACATCTGTCCCATCCAGGACAAGGACTTCCACAACGAGATGTCGATTCTGGTCAGTGAGCCAATGTTCAAGCAGGTTATACAGGCCGTGATGCCTCAGTGCAATTACACGCAGCTCAAGATGTTGCTGCTGAGCTTGAACTCTAAATATGAATTGCAGACCAAGTTCATGAAACCCTTTATCGACGGTTTGCTCGCAAAGACATCGAAAGGACTCACAGCAAGCGGACTGGAGAACCTGGTGAAGGACGTGCCTAACACCTTCATCACCAACCACCGCGACATCGTGCTCGACTCAGCACTGCTCAGCTACCTGATGATTGAGAACGACATGGATTCTTGTGAGATTGCAATAGGCAACAACTTGCTTATATACAACTGGATAACTAAGTTGGTGCGCCTCAATAAGTGCTTTATCGTGAAGCGCAATTTAGGACGCCTGCAAACTATGGCTGCAGCGTTGCAGCTCTCGGGATATATGCACTTTGTGCTCACGCAGAAGAAGGGTTCCATCTGGATTGCCCAGCGCGAGGGACGCTGCAAGGACAGCAACGACCGCACACAGGAAAGCCTCATAAAGATGCTCACCTACGGCAACCGCGAAGTGCCGTTCATCGAGAGCCTGAAGGAGCTGAACATCGCGCCCATCGCTCTTACCTACGAGTATGACCCCAACGACCGCCTCAAGGCTCGTGAATATTTGCTCAAGAGCAAGAACCCCAACTTCAAGAAGACTCAGGAGGACGACCTTGTCAGTATGAAGACCGGCATCGCCGAGTTCAAGGGCAAAATTCACTACTCGTTTGCGCCTTGCATTAACGACAAGCTCGACAAAATTCCTGCCGACCTTGACCGACTGCTCACCGTGCAGCGCATCTGCAACATCATCGACCACGAGATTCATGCCAACTACAAGATATTCAAGACCAATTATATGGCTCACGATATGCTGCTCGAGAATACCGACTTTGCCGACCACTACACCACCGAGGAAGCCAAGATTTTCAACGACTACCTCAACGACCAGCTCGACAAAATCACCGACATCCCCGTGAGCGATAGCGACCGCAGCTACATGTTCAAATACATGCTGCAAATGTATAGCAACCCTCTCACCAACCAAATCGAGGCAATAGGCAACGCATAACTCGCTGTAATACACATAACACAAGAGGGTGTGTCAAAATTAAGGAGTCACGCTACGCGTGAGAAATCATTCAAATTTTTTTCAAATCCAACAAATAATTAATTTGCTTGAAACCAGTAAATTAAATAATGTTTGATTTGTGATGATTTGTTAGATTTCTGCGCGAAGCGCACTTAATCAGAATTATGACACACCCTCTTGTTTTGTCTTACGGCGATGAGAACAATGTTAGTTGAGTGACACGTCGGAGGGCCAGTTTTTCCATAGCTGGTACTGGTCTCCGAAGCGGGCTACAGCGTTGTCCCACAGGTCGTCGTTGTTTACACTCATCACCAGTTGGGCGACATCGCCTTTCAGCACTGCCCAGTCGTGGCGCTCAAGCTCATTGTTGAGTTGCCCAACACTCCATCCGCTATATCCCACCATGAATTTCACCTTTTCGTTGACGTTCTCGCCGTCGGCAAGAAACATCTTCATGACATCGAAATCTCCACCAAAGAATAGCCCTGGCGCTAACTGCTCGCTGCCTGGAATGGCATCTTCGCCCAGAGTGTGCAGAAAAAACATCATGTTGGTGCCAACGGGTCCGCCCAGATAGAGCGGGATATCCTCGTTGCACACAACCTCGGGCACTATCTCGTTGAGTGTGAAACGCGTGGGCTTGTTCACTATCACACCCATTGAGCCGTCGCTGTTGTTGTGGTCAACAAGGATGGTGATACTGCGCTTGAAGCAGAAATCCTCCACTGTGGGCTTCGCTACGAGCAATGCTCCTCGTGCAGGCTCTGGCTGATTGTCGAGCAAATTGAATATATCGAGGTTCAAATCTTCCATTTCAGAGGCAAAAATAAGCATTTATTGCAATTTCTGCAAGTTTTTTTCCTGCCATATCAAGAAAAAGCACTAACTTTACACGCAATTTAGATAAACACTCATGAAAGTACTGAAATTTGGAGGGACATCGGTAGGTACAGTAGATGCGCTGCGCAATGTCAAATACATCGTTGAAAATCAGGATGAACAAGTGGTAGTGGTGGTGTCGGCACTGGGCGGACTCACCGATACGCTCATCGAGGCTGCCAACTTGGCTGCGAAAAACGACATCGCCGCCTATCGCATTGTGCAGGATATCACTGCTCGTCACAACGAGATTATGAACACCCTCATTACTGGCGAGCAAATTGATGATGCCCTCAACCGTGTGCGTGCCCTCTTCTATGAGTTGAGTAACGCTTACACCGACATCTCGCGCAACGAAGAGCTCACTGAGGCCGACCTCGAGGAGGTGGTGAGTTATGGCGAGCGGTTGTCGTCGCTTATCATCAGCCTTATCATTGACGATGCCACCTATTTCAACTCGCTCGAGATAATGCGTAGCACTAATCATGAGTGTGATATGGAAGACACCAATGCCAATATCGTCAACACTTTAGGAAAATTCAAGGGCAAAGTGGCAGTGATGGGAGGTTTCATCTCTCGCGACAGCAAGAGTCGCCGCATTTCTAACTTGGGGCGTGGCGGCAGTGACTACACTGCGGCAATCGTTGCCAGCGCCCTCAATGCCGACAGCCTGGAGATTTGGACCGATGTTGATGGTTTCATGACTGCCGACCCTAAGGTGGATCTTGCTGCCACTGTCATTCGCCAGATGACCTACGCGCAAGCGCAGCAGATGTGCGACGAGGGCGCCAAGGTGATTTACGCACCCACCATCAAGCCCGTTGCCGAGAAGCACATCCCCATCTGGGTGAAAAACACCTTCAACCGCGGCGCCACCGGCACCCTGATTAGCGATTGAACTGTGAACTAAAAAGTGTCTTACCCTAAATTCATAATAACTGGTGGCGGTCACCTACGGCTTGGTATGGTGACGCTGCATCGTCATCTCATGGAGCCTGGCGACCTATGCCTTGGGGGAGGGTATTGGCACATCAACCATGCCGCAAGGCAGGTGGAGCTGAGCGGCGCTTCGAGCGACTATGGCAAGCCTCAGTGGCACCACATCGACAAGGTGCTGTTGCCACGCGACTATGAAGGCTACACCTTCACTTGGCTTATAAACGGCAGGCAGCACCCCTTGACCGAGATGCTGCCTGTAGAGTATGTGTAGAAAACACGATAGTTACATCACTTCACAAGAATCTTGCGGCCTTTCACCACGTAGATGCCGGGTGCGAGGTTGTTGACGTCGCTGGCTGTGATGTTGCTTGCCATGCGCATTCCGAGCACGTTGTAAACATCCACGATTTCGTTGCTGGCAGCAATCTCGTTGATGCTGGTTGTCTCACCAGCTCCTAAGTGGTTGGCGGTGAGAGTAAACATCTGTTCGCCAGGGATGGTGATGAAGCAGCGTGTAGCATAGAAGAATGCCTTGTCGTTGTCGATGGCAGTGAAGTTGGCGTCAACATTGTTGATGGCGAGGATGCCATATAGCCCTTTGCCGTCGGTCTTGAGCGCTGCGCCATTCATGGTCACTTCCACGCCCCCGCCGGTGGTGAATGTCACCTTCGATTCCTTGTTAACTACTTGTGCGTTAACGTGAAATTTCTTTGTGCCTGTCTCACCAGGATAGTAGAGGATGTAGGGCATGTTGGCTTCGATGCCTTCGGCCTTGCAGTCTTGGAAGTTCAGCACTATTTCGGTGCCTTGTTGAGTCACACCCACCAGCTTCTCCAGTTTCACGCCGGTTCCCAGTGCATTGTCAATCTCCTCTTCGCTCATGGCAAAAGGCAGTGAGATGGTGTTCCATCCAGTGAAGATGTGTCGGTCGAAAGTCACGTCGCACTGCTGTCCATCGTAGCGCTCTACAGATGTACCACTGTAGGAGCTGAGTCTCAGTGGGGTTTGTGCCGAGGCGGTCAGTGCGAGTCCCGCCAGTGCAATCATGCAAAGTAATTTTTTCATAATAGTACGATTAAAAATTGATGTTATAGAATTAGTTAAAAGTCTATTTTCCAGATATTTGCAACAGCGCCTTCACTCCCACGTTGACTTATGAAGAAAAGAGATTTTCCATCTTGATCCCATACGGGACATAAATCATCAGCGGCATGATAAGTGACCTGTTGCAATTCGCTTCCGTCAAGGTTACACACATAAATATCAGTATTCCAATAAAATCTGTCTTTATACGGGAGAGGAGTTCCTCCAACAATGGCAAGTCGTTTTCCATCAGGAGAGAGTACAGGGGAAGAAAAGGAAATCTGCGAATCACTTAAAATACATTCCTCTGTACCATACTCAAGGTCGATAAGCCATATTTCACCTCTTCCAACTGAATTTGTCCTGGAGCAAAGAATTTGACTGTCTCCGATGATGAAAGGGTTTAGGCCGGGAGAATAGTTCGAGATGTATTTCTCTGTCAAATCATAACTCCATATACTATAGGCCGTTGATTCCTTTCTAGAGAAGAACAATTTTCCCATGCCCTTGGAATAAACAGGATTATAGTCTACGCACCCATTGGTAATTTGTCTACAAATAAAACCTTGACGTGCATCTGTTTGGAAAATATTCCGGGTTTTTCCAACCTCCTCCGAAAAACAAATATACTTTCCGTCAGGAGAAAAGGATAAATCCATTACGGCTGTTCTATTCGTCCTCTTAACAGATGCTCTATTACGGGCGTTCAGATTCTTTACATAGATATTAGTGGTATTTTCTCTTGCAGAAATAAATGCTAATAATCCATCGCTAGGAGAGATGTCTATAACCCGACCGGAAACCCATTGAACGCCAGAATTTTTGCGTATTACCAATGGCATAGCGACCATATCGTTGTCAGAGGAGATTTTTTTTAGTTCAAGCCCCGCCTCTTCTGGGACGGAAACGACTGAATAATCAACTTTTTGAGCA
>CALAVD010000130.1 GCA_937892085.1 uncultured Prevotellaceae bacterium | reverse complement strand
GGGCCGTATAGTCCGTCGGTAAAAGGCAGGCGTACGAGACCGCCGTGAGCGTGGCCGCACAGCACAAGAGGTTATCGACCGCTACCAGCAAGTGCTCAAACCCATGCATCTCATGCACATTGAGCCTTGCAAGCGCTTTGTGGATATTATCGTGCCAGAGGGAGGCCACAACGAAGTGGCAATCAATCTGCTCACCGATTATATCAAGACACGCCTGAACATGAAGAAGTAATGCCACTCACCGAGAGAGGGCTCTATAATAAAAATGAAACTTTTCAACAACCGCGACAAGAAGAAAGAAGACGACACCCCACAAGTGTTGGTGGCGACAGGTGACGACTTCACCAACGAAGAGAAAATCACTGAGGTCAACGACAAGGTGACTGCGATGATCAAGCAGTGCGGTGACGAGGGAAAATTGGTGCTTCAGACCGACAATCTTGTAAAGAAGTACCGACAGCGCACTGTTGCCAATCATGTTTCCATCAACGTCAAGCAAGGTGAGATTGTGGGACTGTTAGGACCTAATGGTGCCGGCAAGACTACCACGTTCTACATGACAACGGGACTCGTAACCCCTAACGAAGGTCGCGTATTTATTAATAATGTTGAAATTACCAAGCTACCTGTGTATCGCCGCGCACAGCTGGGAATCGGATATTTACCACAAGAGGCATCGGTATTTCGCAAGCTCACCGTTGAGAACAACATCCGCACTGTCCTTGAGATGACAAATACCACCCCAGAGTATCAGCGCGACAAGCTCGAGGAGCTAATCTCGGAGTTTCACCTCGAGAAGGTGCGCAAGAACTTGGGTGACCGCCTCAGTGGTGGCGAGCGACGACGCACCGAGATTGCACGATGCCTCGCCATCAACCCGTGGTTCATCATGCTCGACGAGCCATTTGCCGGTGTTGACCCCATCGCCGTGGAGGACATTCAGAGCATCGTCTATAGCCTCAAGCACAAGAACATAGGCATACTCATCACCGACCACAACGCTCCCGAGACCCTCAGCATCACCGACCGTGCCTATCTGCTCTTCGAGGGCAAAATCCTCTTCCAGGGCACAAGCGAAGAGCTCGCCGTGAACCCTGTGGTGCGCGAGAAATACTTAGGACGAAACTTCGTCTTCCGCCGCAAGAAATTCAAAGAAACAATTGACTAATCAACGAAACAACACAACAAGTTTAACCAAATAAAACGTACTATTATGAAACGGACATGAACGGCTTTCGCCAAAGAGAATGAAAAGTCATCGTTTTTAGTTACCTTTGCCGCGTGTAACTAACAACCTAACGACTTTTCACTATGGCAAGAAAGAAACAAGAAGTGACCTTTGAACAGGTCGTGGAGCGAGGCTGCGGCCTTGACGTTCACAAGAAAGAAATCGTGGCAACCGTCTCTGGGGCGGGCATTGAGGTAGAAACCCGCACGTTCCAGTCGACAACGAGATCATTGACAGAATTGAAAGAATGGCTATTGTCTCTCGGCGTGACGCATGTGGCGATGGAGAGCACAGGTGTATACTGGAAGCCAGTGATGAACATTCTTGAGCCTGGCGGTTTCACCATACTTGTGGTGAACGCTCGTCACATCAAGTACGTTCCGGGTCACAAGACGGACAAGAAAGACTCGGCATGGATATGCAAGCTGTTGCGCGCCGGTCTGCTCAAGGGCAGTTTCGTTCCGTCCCGTGAGCAGCGCGACTTGCGTGATTTGACCCGCTACCGCCGCAAGCTGGTTCAGCAGCAGAGTGCCGAGCACAACCGCATGATTCGCGTGTTTGAGGACGCGAACCTTAAACTGTCGAGCGTGTTCAGCAACATCCGCGGCAAGACCTGCACGCGTGTCATCGATGCGGTCATCTCAGGTGAGACCGACCCCGAGAAGTTGGCGTCTATGTGCACCCACTGGCGTCTGAAGCACTCACAGGAGGAGATTGCACTGGCGGTAGAGGGTTGCTTCAGCGAGCACCACAAGTTCATGATACGCGCCATCCGCACGAGCATCCGCAACATCGAGGCGGAGATAGACCACCTCGACCAAGAGATTGAACGCCGAATGCAACCGCTTGAAGACAGGATTCGCCAGCTTTGCGAAGTGCCCGGCATGGACAAGACATCCGTGCGCGAGTTGCTTGCTGAGATTGGCGTAGACATGGAGGTTTTCCCCACGGCCGACCATCTCAAGTCATGGGCGGGTCTTGCACCGGGCAACAACGAGAGTGCGGGTAAAAAAAAAGCTCACACACCAACCACGGCAACAAAGCCACCAAAGCGATAATGACAGAATGTGCGTGGTGTGCGACAAGAACCAAGAACACCTACTTCTCGGCCCGATACAAGAGACTCGCAGCACGGCGAGGTAAGAAACGCGCGTTAGTCGCGATTGCCGCAGAGATGCTTGTGGTCATCTACCACATGCTCAAAGACGGCACGGCCTATCAGGAACTCGGTGAAACCCATCTCGACGAGCGGCGCAAGCAGGCTCAAATCAAGTACCACAAGGAGCAACTGAATAAACTACTCGGAGAGAACCCGCCCGAGAAAGAAAGCGCCTGACGGCGCACGGGTTCTAAGGTCGATTTTTACTGGGACATCGAGCCCGAATATGAAACTGACCTAAACGACTGAGAGGCAAAGATTGTTGCTGCGAGCACGCGAATGAAATTTCCTGACCATCCGGTCGTTTTAAAACATAAACGCCTTCGACAATAGCCGCATGCCGCCACAAGCAGTGTGCTTTCTTTCGTCTGCCAACAAATTGAATTATTAACCCGAAGTGCTGCAAATCAGCACTTCACAACGCAAATATTTTCGAATGAAAATTGGCGAGATAAAGAAGATTATCAATGAAGCTGATGAGGATTTAATCCGCGATTATGTGATTCAATGGGCAGAGGCTAATGCGGACTTTGCCGAGTTTATGACCCAAAAGTTATGCCCATCAATAGATGAGATTGACTTTGCCGACGAATTGGCGAGAGTCATCCGAAAAAATACATCATTCATAGACTCACGCCACTATGAACGTAAAGTTGTTGATTGGTACGCAATTCTTGTTAACCTTATTGAGCCGTGGAGTGCAGATGCGACATCGTTCACTACCGAGCGACTGCAAGAGCTCATCGAAGCTATCATCACCGAGGTTGCCATGTACATTGATGAGGAAGACTTCATGGGCGATGACTGGTATGGCGATGACTATTCCATTCAAATTGGTGATATAATGGAGCACCTCGGCAACCTGACCGGGTTGCTTGCGTTAAGGGAAAATGTAACCAACGATGCTCTCCGGTCCTTGCGCTCACTCATCGTTAAAGCAAAGCGAACTGACATAATTACAAGATATATCGGTTCGCCTTACGACAACATGCTGCAATTAATTGACATCCGTCTTGAATCCGATGACCTTACTTGCGCCCTTTTTGACATAATGATAAAAGCAAACTACAATGGCAAAGCCGGTGAGTGGGTTTGCCGCAAAGTTGATTTCTTGCGGAGCATGGGACTCATACAAGAGGCACTGGAATTGATTGAGGCTAATATCGTTTACCCTGAAGTCTGCTTGAAGTTGCTCAACGAATTGACTGCAGAGGGCAAATGGCGAGAAGCAGTCGCGCTGCTTGATAAAGCACATGCCATTAAAGGCGATAAATTCTATTGGAGTGGTGAGCCTAATTGGCTTGAAATGAAATACGAACTGCTTCAAGAGCATGGCGACAAGCAGGCACAAATTAGCAGTTTGACCGAACTCTTTTATCAGCATTGGGAGGAAAAGTATTACCATCAACTGAAAGAAATCGTACCTCAAGATGAATGGAAGGACTTCTACCCAAAGCTACTCAAATTTGATGATGACAAAGGGTATCTTAGCTATGCCGCACCATTTTTGATTGAAGAGCATGAGTTTGAAAGACTTTACCAACTTGTCAAAAAACAGTTTGAAATCTATCCGAGAAGTTATGAGACTGTTGTGTCTTACGCAGGAGTGTTGCGGGATAGTCACGGCAAAGACATAGAGGGCATGCTTGTAACGTCATTCAGCTTATATGCCCAATCGCGATATGCCCCTAAAGGGAAAGTTGATAAATACGATTATTCCAACTTTTGTAAAGCATTGTCCAAATTGTCGGAAATGGGGTATGCCCGAGAGCAGCGAGAACTCGTGGAATTCTTCAGCCGAGAATATGCCCGCCGCAGAACGTTATTAAACGAACTGCGCAAAATCATACTTCAAGATTAGACGACTCATTAAACACTTCAATCAAATCATAACACAAGATAGCAGGATTATTCTCCAGAGAGAATGGTAGCAGGCGAGACGATAACACAAGACAAATTGCGATAAAATTCGCTCTATATGGGGCAGAATAAAAAAGAAAGTGATAACTTGTTGCGTTGCAACTTGTTATCACTTTCACGAGGTGTCCAAGATGAGGACATTATAATGTTATCTTCTGTTCTGCACCGATACCAAAAGTTATTAAATACATTGATATTCAATTTGTTATAAAATTAACAATATCAAATAATATCGTTAAATCATCTTAAATATCGACTATCGGTGCAATTTCGGTGCAGAAAAAGTGTGTCCTATATGTGGACACAACCCTATTTTAGTGTTTTTATTTTCAAATTATTACAAGTAATTTTAAGATTATATTTCCCGCAATCAAAATGTTAAAAAATTTGCCAAGTGATATTTTTTTGCTTATCTTTGTGGCAGATTTGAACCATAAAACGCTTTACTATAATGGCAGTCATATATCTTAGATTATCAAAACGTCACAACGAACTGGGCCGGAACGAAATCATTCTCACGTTCCGTCAAGGATCCACGATTTATCAAAGATGTGGCACTGAAATTTTCATTCTTGACAAACCGATGTATTGGGATGGAAAGAATATGGTGTTGCGTGGTCGCATGATGACAGATGAACTTCGTTATCACCGAGAGCAGAAACTGCGGCTGGAACGAATGTGTGCGGCGGTGACTGCTGCGTGGGAGCGGACCGACCGCAAGCAGATAAGTTCTACCTGGCTGAAAGATGTTATTGAGTGCTTCAACCACCCGGAAAAATTCGTAACGCTTGAGCAGGAAGTTGTCAAAACCAATGTGACATCCGTATTCGTCACATATCTTAACACCCACAAGGTGTCTGAGAACCGCGAGAAGCACATGTGGTCGCTATGGCGCGTGTTTCGCCGCTATGAAGCCTGGCGCGGCATCACATTCGAGTTTGAAACATTTTCTCACGAAGACCTCGAAGGCTTCCGTAATTTTCTCATCACCGAGCACGAATATTGGGTGCGTGACGAAAAGAATGGCAAGATGAAGTGCAGCAATCGCCGATATAAAGCGGCATTCAATTTGGTGAACGATGAATGCAACCAGCTGGGCAAGAAAATAGAGAGTCGTTGCCCGGAGCCTCGAAGCAAGAATACGCTCAACAACATATTAGTTCGCCTGAAGACCTTTTGGCTGTGGAGCATGAAACAGGGTTACACCGAACGCAATCCGTTCAACAAGTTCACGATTGAAAGTGCCGAATATGGTACTCCATATTACATTTCTCTTGAAGAACGCCATAAACTGGAAGATGCTCATCTCGAAGGGATGATGGCCATTCAACGCGACATTTTTGTGTTCCAATGCTGTATTGGATGTCGGGTCGGCGACTTGTACAGACTGACTTATGAGGACATAAACGATGGCATTCTCACTTACACCCCCAACAAAACCAAAGACAAGAACCCGATACTCGCTGAAGTACCATTATCGAAAACGGCAAAAGCTTTGATTGAAAAGTATTACGACCCTGAGCGTGGCACCCTGTTTCCGTTCATCAGTCAGCAGAAATACAATATCTATATCAAGAAAATTTTCAAAGAAGTTGGACTCAACCGAAAGGTGGCAGTACTGAATCCTCTCACTCGCATACATGAGATGAAACCGCTTTATGAAGTCGCCACAAGTCACATGGCAAGACGCGCTTTCACCGGTGAGTTATATGGACTAGTCCAAGACCCCAACCTTATCGGTTCGATGACCGGGCATGTCGAAGGAAGTAAGGCTTTCGCTCGCTACCGCAAGGTAGAGCTGAATTTGAAGCAGTCATTGATTGATATGCTCGACAGGGAATGAATATAATCATCCCCAAATATGCTATGAACCAGAGAAAAAGATTACCTTTGCAACCTCTAAGACAACGATATGACAAAAGAACAACTGCTCAAAAGGCTCAGCGACATAGAATGGGACGACTTTGAGTGCAAAGAGGCACTCAATAAGTTGCCTGACAGCGTTTGGGAAACAGTATCAGCGTTCTCCAACACGTCGGGTGGCTGGATTGTGCTTGGCATCAAGCAGAATGGCAAGCGATTCGACATCCAGGGCGTTAGTGACGGAGAGAAAATGGAGTCGGATTTCCTTAACGTGCTGCATGGTGGGCAGAAGTTCAACATGCGGCTCACCGCCAAAGGGCGGAAATATGACTTTGACGGGAAAACGGTGCTGGCTTTCTACGTCCCATCCTCCCCCATCAAACCCGTTTATTCCAAGAATCCGAGTAACACATTCATCCGCAGTGGCAGCGGTGACCGCCGCGCTACCGAGGGCGAGGTAATGGCGATGATGCGAGACCAGGCTTTCGGCAACAAGAGCGAGACACAAGTCACGGGTACAAGCATCTCTGACCTGAATATGGGGTCACTGGAGACATTCCGAAACCACGTTGCGTTTGAAAATCCTGAGTTCCTCTACAATGGCCTTCCGATAGAAGAGTATTGTGAAAAACTGAACATCACC
>CALAVD010000129.1 GCA_937892085.1 uncultured Prevotellaceae bacterium | reverse complement strand
GCTCCCGACGGCCCGAACGTGAACCGCCAGCTGGTGCGCAAGAACGTCTACGAGACCTACCTGAAGGACTGTCCGGGCGTAAAGGACTCGATGAAGCGCTTCTCCGGACGTCTGACGGCCTTCTCCAAGTGGGCCACGTGGATCTTCGCCCTCAACCCACAGGACGTGCTCAACACGCAGGGTCGCAACATCCAGCGCACCCGCGACCCGCAGACCGGCAAACTCGTTCCTCCCCCACTGGCATTCGACGTACTCGACGCCATCATGGAGAAACTTCCTGGCTTCCCAATCGTGCTCCACGGCTCTTCATCGGTACCCCAGGAGTATGTTGACATCATCAACACTCACGGTGGCAAGATGCCCGATGCAGTAGGCATCCCCGAGGAGCAGCTCCGCAAGGCAGCCAAGAGCGCCGTGTGCAAAATCAACATCGACAGCGACAGCCGCCTCGCCTTCACCGCAGCAGTGCGCAAAGTCTTCGCTGAGAAACCCGGCGAGTTCGACCCACGCAAGTATTGCGGTCCCGCACGCGACGAGATGACCAAGCTCTACAAGCACAAAATCATCGAAGTGCTTGGCAGCGACGGCAAAGCCGAGTAACACAGTGCATCACACTGTGCGTAACACAACCACAAAGAAAACTCACGGACTCCCCAGCCCGTGAGTTTTTTATCGGGAAATTGCTCATTATTGCTACAAATTTATTATTTTTGCAAGTTGAAATAAAAACTAAATAATTATGACACAAAAACAGCTTGAAATGAATAGTCAACTGTTTGGACTATTACAAAAAATATGCTCCAGCGAAGCTTTGATGGCAAAAGGCATTAAAGCTCTTCAAGATGTGCTAAATAATATATCAGAAGATGACACACTAATGTCTGAAGAAGAGTTTAATGAAAAACTTAATCGTGGCATAATGGCTTACAAATCGGGCGAGTGCAATACAATGCTTGCGAATGAAGACCTCACTTCATATTTGAAACGGAAATTATAGTTTTAGTTTTATCTGCTTGGGGTCATTATAATCATAAATAGTTATAACTATCACAAATTATAACATGAGAAAATTTTTCTATATATGCTCGTTCTTTGTTGCGATAGTAGCGTTATGCTCTTGTGGCAATAAGGACAAAGGCATTTACCCATTTAATGAGGAAGCCAAATATTTGACAGTGAAGCTGCAAGGCAGCGACAAATGGAGCATCATCAACATTGACAATGGCGACATCATTGCCAAGAACGCTATCAGCGGCGACCCCTCGGCAGTGCATGAGGATATGTTCTATGTGTACGACAACGAGACGGCACGCTTCAACTACTACAACATTGAGGATTGCAGCAAGCCTGTCAACAGCAAGCCTTACTGCTCGGCGACCAGCTTCAACGGCGGATATGCCATCGCCTGCCTGCCAGGTGAGGACTTGCAGGTTATCGACAAGAGTTGCACAACGGTGAAGAAGCTGCCGCCAAGCATCAACTACGCCTCGATGTTCCTTAACGAGCGTGCGCTCATCAAGGACGACATGGGGTTTAACGGCTTCATCGACACCAAGGGCGACACGGTGATTGCGCCACATTTAGGCCTTGCCAACGCCTTCCTCTTCGACGATGCCGCACTTGTCTCGGAGAGCCAAATTGCCGACACCACCACAATTTCCAACCTCGTAGTGATTGACAGGAACGGCAAAAAGCTGTTCGATTTCGACAGCGAGAAATATATCCCCGTTGGGCGATATTTCATCAACGGCACGCTCCAGGTGATGCTGGCTAAAGACAAATCGGTGGTATATCTCAACAAGAAAGGCGCAGAAACCACCGACACGCTATCAGTGCCCAAGAAGATTGCCGAGATGAACTACCGCGACATCAAGTATGTGGGCAAGGGCCGCTACATGATTATCAAAGGCGACCGCATGGGGCTCGTTGACGACAACAACGCCACTCTTATCAAAGCAGAGTATAACTACATCACCAATATCACTCCCAACCGATTTGTGGTAGCCCAAGACTCAGTGATGATGATTGTTGACGAGAAAGGCCGGCAGGTGGGCAATGCCAAGTTTGTAGATTTCAGAGACAGCAACAGCTACGAAGAGGTGGCAGGACGTGGATACATCAACACCTCGAAGGCGGCGATGACCATCCTGCAACTCTTTGACAAAGACGCCGTGTTCAACGTGCGCAAGGGAGCCACTCTGATGGAGATAAATCAAGTGGTGGGGCTGCAACCCGAGAATTATGTGGGAGCGACCGACCTTTCAGGACCACTGCCGCCATTCATTATCACCTACCACTTCGACCGTGAGATTGCCTCGCTCAAGACTTCGGCACCAGGCGCCAACGACAGCATCCCCGCAGTGGCGGATAATGGCAACTCGGCACAATTCAACTATGACGCTCGGGTTAGAGGTGTAACCCTTCAATACCCCGTGAGAGAGTGCGCACCAGCCACCGAGGAGGAGATTTTGCAGATTGTGAGCCAGCAGATGGGCAAGAAGGGCTTCGCCATGAACGGCGACGGCACTTTCACCAGCGATGACGGCTGTGCTGTGGTGATGGGCCACGAGAAAGGCGTGTTCCTGATGAACTACTACTTCGACTCCTCGCAAATCAAGCCAATTCCTCGCAAGAGCCGTAGCAATTGATCGAAGTTCTACTCTAAACTGGCACAGTTTTTGCTAAATACATCTGCAAAGCACATAATTATCAACATTTAAAGCTTTTGCGCTATGTCATGCTTCAGAGTACTTTTAGCAATTATCTTTCCGCCACTTGCCGTTGCCGACAAGGGCTGCGGATCGTTTTTGATCACCTTCATCCTCACTTTCTGTGGTTGGGTGCCTGGAGTAATATCTGCTCTCGTGATTTTGAACAAGAATTAATGACAAACAGCAACGTTGAGAACCATGGAACAAGAGCAACATATCATCGACATGATGGAGCAGCGAGGCATCAAGCCCACCGCTATGCGCATCTTAGTGCTCAAAGCCATGACCAGTTGCGACGACGCATTCTCGCTGCAAAGCCTTGAGAACAAGCTCGACACGGTAGATAAATCCACCATCTACCGCTGTATCACCCTGTTTCTCACCCACCACCTCATTCACGCCATCGACGACGGCACGGGGTCGCTCAAGTATGCCGTGTGCGCCGCGAGCTGCCACTGCGGTGAGGAAGGCGAGCACCTCGACGACATGCACGCCCATTTCTACTGTGAGCATTGCCAGCGCACCTTCTGCCTGAGCCGCATTGCCGCCCCTGTGGTGGCACTGCCCGGCAGCTTCAAGGTTCACAGCATCAACTATGTGCTCAAAGGCCTTTGCCCTCAGTGCAGCGCACGTGAGCAAGATTAAGCACGAGTCCACTTTAAAAAATAAAAGCACACGAATTAAACTAATTTCAACGAATTTTATTTAATTGATATTCAATTAGTTTTTAATCGTCTTTAATCGTTTGAATATTTGAATCAGCACAAAATGCCACTTTTTAAAGTGCACTCAAGCACCAAGCTTATGAACTTCTATAAATATCTTGCTTTTGTCTATAAATTATCCTCACTCACCTTTTGTGGTGAAGTTATTTACAACTACCAATTAAACTAAACACCGCAAAAAAGGTCAAAACAATGTAAGTGCCCCAAAAATGGCACTATTGCCTAAAATAAAAACAACAAAAAAATAACGAATATGAAAAGTAAATTCTTCTACACATTATCAAGCGTGGCGCTCTCGGCGGCAATCGTTGCTCTCGCAGCGCCGGCATCGGCACAAGGCCGAAGACCAGGTGGACATGGCAGCGGTAGCGGCAGCGACCGCCCAAGGTCAACTATGCAGGCTCCAGCCAGCAGTACTAACCGTAGCGCGACAGCATCATCTCGCCCACAAGCGAGCCCGAGCAGCAATAGCCGCAGCGCAACACAGGGAGCCAAAAGTTCTTCTAACAACCGACCCTCCTATTCAGCACCTGGTGGCGACAACAACCGTCCACGTGGAGGCGGCAACCACGGCGGTGCCAACACTGGTGGTGGAAGGAACAACGGCGGCAATAATGGCGGCGTGAACAACAAGGGCTCTTACAACCAGCGCCCCAACGCTACCACATCTCGTCCCGAGAACAACAATAAATACACTAATAGCCGCATAAATCAGCCCAACCAGCAAACCAATAAAGACTATAACGGATTCAGCTCAAAGCCTGGTGACAACGGCAAACCTGGCGGCATGAAACCCGGCGACAATGGTCATGGTGGAAATCATGGTGGCGGAAATTACCGTCCTGGTGGCAATAACAGTAACCACGGCGGCAATTATCGCCCTGGAGACAACGGTTCCGGCAACCAACGCCCCGGTGGCGGCAACGGCTACAACCGTCCTCCAGCAGGTGGACCACACCACGGTGGCATCAACCACGGCGGCCCACGTCCCGACTACAACCGCTATCGCTGGAACAGCGACGTGCGCCCTCGCGGGCCACGCGACCGCTGGTACGACCACTACCGTTACAATCGCTGGAGCTGGCATGCGCCCATCGCGCCCCCATTCCGTCAGTGGCGTCCACGCATCGTGTGGTACTATCGCCCCATTATCCCCACTGGCTATCGCTACTATGCGTCGGCACCCATCATTTCGGGAGTCTTAGGAGTTGAGTTTGGCACCTATCTCGACGCTTCGCTCAACTACCTCTATTACAATGGCTACGACATTGATGGTTACCAAGACAATGTGGTGTATCTGCGCAACGTGAACATGATGGGATATAGCTGGCCCGATGTGATGCTGCAATACGACAACAACGGCGGCATGTGCTATGCCGAGTTTGTCACCTCAGCATCCTATCAGGACGACTACCGCTACCGCAGCATCTACAACTCGCTGTGCAACTCCTTTGGCACACCCATCAACAGCGGCAATGGACACTTCTCGTGGTACGGTCGCAACGGTGGCGGATTCGTCAACCTCAACACAGTGTATGAAAGCGGACGTTACTTCACCGTCCTCACCTTCGGAGTGTAGAACTTAACACTTAAGATCGGAAGAGCACACGTCTGAACTCCAGTCACACTTGAATCT
>CALAVD010000128.1 GCA_937892085.1 uncultured Prevotellaceae bacterium | reverse complement strand
ACAGCCAAGAACCCATCTCAACATTTTATTAATTTATAGAACCCACCTTAATTGTTAGTAATTCAACTTAATTCGCCCTTGCCTTGTCTGATAATCTCTGGGGTGTTGCCAGTGCAATCTACTACAGTAGAAGGTGTGAGTCCTCCTCTGCCAGCATCCACCACGATATCGACATTTGCGCCAAGTGATTCAGCAATCAGCTCTGGCTCACAACGATAGTCATCATCTTGAGCTGGTACCGAAGTGGTGAGAATGGGGTGACCAAGTTCTCGCTCGATGGCTGTTGCAATCTTGTTCTCAGGAATTCTGATGCCCACAGTGCGACGTCCTTTAAATGCCTTAGGCAGTTTTGACATCGCAGGGAAAATAAAGGTGAATGGTCCAGGAAGATTGCTCTTCATCAAGCGGAACTGGTTGTTGTCGAATTTGGCATACTGTGCCACCTCGGAGATGTCGCTGCATATTATCGACAGATTGGATTTTGCCGATTTCATCGACTTCAGAGTGCAGATGCGTTCAATAGCTTGATTGTTGAGGGCATCGCAACCTATTGCATACACCGTGTCGGTGGGATAAACAATGATACCGCCATCACGCAGCACAGTAGCAATCTCCTCGATGTGACGGCTGTTGATGTTGTCTTCGATTATTTGTAATACCTTCATATCTATTAGATTAAAAATCAGTTACTATTTTCATTTCTATATTTGAAGCTTGTGCGTATTTTTCAAGCAGAGCAGCAGTACAGTTTAACGCCTCGTCAACAGGCATCTCTTGAGCGAATGCGTTGATGTTAATCTGAACCTTTGTGGTCTCGAGAGTGAACTTCGTGCGCTCCTCATCGCTGGTGGGAGTTGCGATGCCGCCCAGTGCGTCACGATATACTGGCAGACCTTCGATGTTGAGATAACCACGACCTATTGCGCAGTACTGCTCATCTTTCTCCCCTACTCCCATTGTAAGAGTGTCGCCAGCAATCTTGTCGGCATCAAGACCGCTGATAGCATATCCGCTTTTAATCGACACCAGATTAACAACGTCAATTAGAGTAGTTAGACGATATAGTCCAAGTCCACGAATTATGCGACGGCACAGGGCCTCGCTCGACACACGATAGCGTCCTGGATCTTTCCCAAGCGCCTTGTAGAGCTTTCGGGTCGCAGCAATGGCAGGCCGGCTATTAATCTCCAGCAACTGATATTTATTAGATATTATAGCTGCCTCTTCCTCAATTTCTTGCCATAGCTCATCGGATGTCTCACAGTTGACCACATCGGCATTTAATAATCCTATTTGAATGTCGGGACATACGTTCCAGATGCGCTTGTCAATTTCAACTTTAATCATCTTTAATACTAATTTTCGGCAAAATTACTACAAAAATCCGATTTTTTGTGTATTTTTGCAAAATCATTAACATCAAGCATATTTTATTCTTTTTTAATTAATACACAATGAAACATCTTTTTCTTACTTTTATTGCTGCCAGCATTGCACTGGGAGCTTTGGCCGATGCCAAAATTGAGAATCCCGACAGCACAGGGTTCAAATTCACCGATGTTAAGGTTGTAAAATCTACTCCAGTAAAGGATCAAAACAAGTCAGGTACTTGCTGGTGCTATTCAAGCAACACATTCTTTGAGAACGAAATTCTGCGCAAGACTGGCAAGGAAGTTCACTTGAGTGAAGGATTTGTAGTTTATCACTGCTATCTTGACAAAGCCATCAAGAATGTGCGCATGGATGGTACAAGCAACTTTGCCGAGGGCGGCGCTGGCCTCGACGTGGCTTACGTTTGGGAGAATTATGGTATGGTGCCCAATGAGGTTTACACCGGTATGACCTATGGTGACAAGAAATTCAATACTGCTGAGCTCACTGCAATGCTTCAGGGCATGGTGAATGTGGTAAACCAGCGCAAGCTCAAAAAACTCACACCATCGTGGATTGATGGTTTCAAGGGTGTGCTTGACGGATATATGGGTAAATTGCCAGAGACTTTTACCTACGAAGGCAAAACCTACACTCCAAAGAGCTATGCTGCATCGTTGCCATTGAATATGGATGACTACATCTCGATCACTTCTTTCACACATCATCCTTTCTACAAACCTTTCGTTCTCGAAGTCGCCGACAACTGGACATGGGAGCAATCTCAAAATGTGCCCCTTGACGAGCTGTGGGAGATCGCTAACTATGCTATTGAAAAAGGTTATTCTATTGCTTGGGGAGCCGACGTTAGCGAGCGTGGTTTCAAGTGGCGCAAGGGTTATGCTGTTCTCGTGAAAGAGAAAAACGAAAACGACCTCAGCGGCACTGACCGTGAGCGCTGGGACCTGATGGCCGACAAAGACCGTGATGAGCAGCGATGGGAAATCAAGGGTCCAGGTAATGAGGAGACCGTTACTCAAGAGAGCCGCCAAGTGATGTTCGACACTAAAGAGACTACCGACGACCATGGCATGGTAATTGTGGGTACAGCTGTTGACCAGGAAGGAAACAAGTACTTCAAGGTTCAGAATAGCTGGGACACTAACCAACTCTATCGTGGATTCTTCTATGTGAGCGAGGCATTCTTCAAAGCCAAAACTATGAACATCATTGTCAACAAAGAAGCTATCCCTGCCAAAATCGCTAAGAAGATGGGCATCTAAGCAGGACTTCTGTGATATTCCAAAGAAAAGGTTCCAAGCGTTTTGCCTGGAGCCTTTTTTATGACGGTGTGTCAAAATTCGGGATTCCGTTTGCACCATTGGTCTTGGAGTAAAGGAGTGGATAACTCCCTGACTCCTCAAACTCCGTAGATAAAAATCCTATCGTAGCACTTTCTCGATAGGTAACACGCACCCGTCAGAGTTCCACAGAGTCTTGGAGTAAAGGAGTGGATAACTCCCCAACTCCTCAAACTCCGTAGAAAAATAATCCTATCGTAGCACTTTCTCGCTCTGGCGGGTGCCGTCGCTCCTGACTTCGGCACTTTTTTCTGCCATCGCATAGCGGACATTGAAAATCAATAA
>CALAVD010000127.1 GCA_937892085.1 uncultured Prevotellaceae bacterium | reverse complement strand
GTATGGCGAGCCAGTGGAGCAGGAGGTTATGTGGGATGCTGAGGAGTATGCCCAGAAGAATCCTTTGTTTACCGACGAGAACGGCATGTATCAGTGGGATGTTCCTCAGGGAATGTGGCAGGTGCGCTTTAACAAGAATGGCTATGAGCCTACCCGCAGCGAGTGGTTGCCAGTGCCTCCACCTCAACTTGATGTGAACATCGGCATGACTCAGCTTCGTCAGCCTGAGGTTGCAATGGTTCACGCCTACAAGGATGGCGTGGTGCTGACCTTCGACAAGTATATGCGTCCTGAGACATTGACCACCGACAATATCAGCGTGACCCAGAACGGCGAGAATGTGACAGGCACAATCGAGCTGATGAACGAGGAGCAGGGCGACAGCGAGAAGTACGCCTCCAAGCTGCGTTTCGTGCCTTCGAGCGAATTCACGGCTAAGACAGTTACGCTCAATGTGAAGAGCGATGTGGAGAGCTATGCTGGAGTGAGGATGAACAGCGACTTCACGCAGACCTTCGACATTGAGAAGCAGATTTATGTTATTGGCATCGACACGCTCATCAATGTGGGTTATGGCGAGAGCCGTCAAGTGCTTGTGGAGGCACTGCCGGTGGATGTCGCCAAGGGCAAGACGCTGAATGTGCGCTCAGTGCAGCCCCTTATCGCCGAGGTTGACCAGGAAACCTACACCCTCGACAAGCATGGCCGCGCCACTATAACCGTGAGCGGTAACCTGCCAGGTGCCACCTCGCTGACCCTCAACGTGGAAGGCTTTGACCTTGAGAAGCATGCCGTTGTACAGGTGGTTGACGAGTCATCGCGTGTGACCGAGAAGCCTGTAGCCTCGGTTGCTAACGGTCTGGTATTTGACGAGAGTTTCACTGTCGAACTCACATGCGGCACGCCAGACGCGGTAATTTATTACACCACCAACGGCGCCTGTCCATGCGACGAGGAAGAGCGGATATTGTATGATGGTCCTATCACCATCCGCAAAAACACCACTCTCAAGGCGATAGCCATCGCTCCGGGATATTACGAGAGCGACATCGCCACCTACTACTATTTCGAGTCGAGCGCCATCGACGAGATAAGCTATGATGCGCCATTCAAGGTGTCCCCCACAATGGTGCGTGACGGCTTTGTGGTGAAAGGCGACTTCTATGAGTGTGACGTGATGCTCTACTCACTCAACGGCAGCATGGTGCAACACAACGAGCACGTGGGCAGCGGCGAGTTTGTTTCGCTCAGCAGCCTCAACAGCGGAGTATATATCGCGGTAATCACCGTCAACGGTCGCCCATATCCAGTGAACATTGTGAAGATGTAATCTTGTATCTACCTACAAATCAAGCACCGCAATGAGGGACACTCGCTGCGGTGCTTGTTGTTATAAGTGGCGTACTAATAATGCGGGCAATGCTAAGCTTGCCAAACGCTTTGCGCGCGTAAGCATTTTATCCAAAATGCGATTAGCGAGACAAAATAGTTATTTTGCTTAATAAAATTCAAAAAAACGCAGAAGCCGCAGGGGTTTCACCGCAGCAGTTCGTTGATAATATTGTGGAAGGTTTTTATAAATTGTGGGATTTGTTAAAGATTTCCAACGACGATTTTATTAGAACCACCCAAGATAGGCACATCAAAGTGGTGCAAGACATCTTTTCGAACATGTTAAAAAACGGCGATATTTATCTCGGTGAATACGAAGGTCATTATTGCCGATATTGCGAAGCTTTCTGGACCGACACCCAAGTCGGTGAGAACCATCTCTGCCCAGATTGTGGAAGGGAAGTTACTAA
>CALAVD010000126.1 GCA_937892085.1 uncultured Prevotellaceae bacterium | reverse complement strand
CGATATCTACCCTCTTTCCCTACACGACGCTCTTCCGATCTCCTGGTGGCGTTACCGGCAAACTTGCCACCGCTTTGCGTGACCTCGGCTTCGACTATGTGTTTGACACTGACTTTGGAGCCGACCTTACCATCATGGAAGAGGGAGCCGAGATTCTTGACCGCCTCAAGAAATTCCTTGCTGGCGACAAGAGCGTGAAGTTGCCAATCATGACTTCGTGCTGCCCCGCATGGGTAAACTTCTTCGAGCACAACTATCCCGACTTGCTCGACTATCCTTCGAGCGCCAAGTCGCCAGCTCAGATGTTCGGTGCTATCGCCAAGACCTACTGGGCCGAGAAGATGGGCATTCCACGCGAGAAACTCGTTGTGGTATCTATCATGCCTTGCCTGGCAAAGAAATATGAGTGTGGACGCGAAGAGTTCAAGGTTGACGGTAATCCCGATGTTGATTACAGCATCTCGACCCGTGAGTTGGCTCGACTCATCAAGCGTGCTAACATCAACTTCGCTCAGCTGCCCGACAGCGACTTCGATAGCCCTCTTGGTGAATCGACAGGTGCCGCCGCAATCTTCGGCGTTACTGGTGGCGTGATGGAAGCAGCGTTGCGCACCGTTTATGAGGTTTACACAGGCAAGACTCTGCCTCGCATCAGCTTTGACCAAGTGCGTGGCTTTGAGGGAATACGTGAGGCGAAAATCGACCTCAACGGCTTCGAGCTCAAGATTTGCGTAGCTCACACACTGAGCAACGCACGCATCGTCATGGACAAGCTGCGCGCTGGCGAGCTTGACTATCATGTTGTTGAGGTTATGGCATGTCCTGGCGGTTGCATCGGCGGTGCTGGTCAGCCTTACCACCATGGCAACTTCGATGTTATCCAGCAGCGTTGCGATGCTCTCTATGCCGAGGACGATGGCAAGCCCCTCCGCAAGAGCCATGAGAACCCCGACATTCAGAAGCTTTATAAGGAATTCCTTGGCGAGCCTCTGAGCGAGAAGTCGCACCACTTGTTGCACACTCACTATTATGACAAATCTATTAAGTAAAAACTTGGCTAAAACCTCTAAATATTATGGCAAAAGCAAAAGAAATGAAATTGGCATGTAATGTCATTGAGCAGGTGGAAGCCATCTGCGACAAGCATGGTAACAAACCAGGCGAGCTCATCAACATCTTGCACGAGGCACAGTCAATGCACGGCTACCTCCCTGAGGAGATGCAGCGCATCATCGCTCGCAAGCTTAATATCCCCGCCTCCAAGGTCTATGGCGTAGTGACATTCTACTCGTTCTTCACCATGACTCCCAAGGGCAAGCACCCAATCTCGGTGTGCCTGGGTACTGCTTGCTACGTGCGTGGCTCGGAGAAGCTGCTTGAAGAGATTAAGCGCGTGCTCAACATCGAGGTTGGCGAGACAACCCCCGACGGCAAGTTCTCTCTTGACTGCTTGCGTTGTGTGGGTGCATGCGGTCTCGCACCGGTAGTAACCATCGGCGAGAAGGTGTATGGACGCCTCCAGCCTAAGGATGTTCAAAAGATTATTGAAGAAGTGGACAACTAAATGGGTCACTCCTAAATTTATAAGAAACGGTCATGCCATCCATGGCATGACCGTTTTAAATAAAAAAAACTATGAACAAACAACCTATGAAAGTGGTGCAACATACTCACTCGGAACATGATGCTGTTAGTGCTGAGCAACACTATGGTTTGAAAGCTCACGACTATGTGCAGGTTCAATGCTGCTCGGGAAAAGGCTGCCAGAAACATGACGGCGAACGAGTTATCAATCTTTTCAAGGTGATGCTTCATGCCCATGGTATCGACGATATGGTGGATGTGGTAACATCGGGATGCTTCGGTTTCTGTGCTAAAGGTCCCATAGTGCGCATACTGCCTGACAATATCACCTACACCCACGTCACTCCCGAGGATGTGAATGAGATTGTTGAGAAGCATGTGGTGCGTGGAGAACTTGTTGATGAGTTAAGGTATGTTGAAGTGGCGGCTCACCACATCGAGGTGGAATCGCAGCAGTGGAGCTCCTTCAAGCGCCCCGTCTCGCTCGACTCGATGCTCAACCACTACATTTATGAGATAGGAGGTCAGCCTTTCCTGAATGTGCTCTCTTATGCCATCGACTCGGAGAAATGCCGTGGATGCACCGCTTGCAAGCGCAACTGTCCTGTCAGCGCTATCAGTGGCGTTGTCAAGCAGCCGCACACTATCAACCCCTACAAATGTACCTGCTGCGGTAAATGCAAGACGAAGTGCAAGTTCGGAGCCATCGACGGTCCTATAGGCGTGCTCGATGAGCGCAACTCCATCAACGATGTGCTTGCCGACATCAATGATACCGACAAGCTGGTTATTGCGCAGACTGCTCCTGCCGTGCGTTACGCGCTCGGCGAAGAGTTTGGCTTAGCACCAGGCACGGTGGTCACCGGCAAGATGGTTACGGCTTTGCGGCAATTAGGCTTCGACTATGTATTCGACACAAATTTTGGCGCCGATTTCACCATCATGGAGGAGAGCGCCGAGCTCATCGATCGTCTCAAGCGCCACATGGCTGGCGACCAAGATGTGAAGCTGCCCATGACTACCTCGTGCTGCCCGGCGTGGGTCAATTTCTTTGAGAATGACTACCCTGACCTGCGTGAATCCCCATCCACCTGCAAGTCGCCGGCGCAGATGTTTGGCACGCTGGCAAAATCTTATTGGGCTGAGAAGATTGGTATTCCCAGCGAGAATATCTCAGTGATTTCGATAATGCCCTGTGTGGCAAAGAAATATGAGTGTGCTCGCGATGAGTTTATATATGATGGCATCCCCGATGTAGATTGCAGCATCACCACTCTCGAGCTTGCCGAGATGATTAAGAATCATGCTATAGACTTCGTGAACTTGCCCGACGGAAACTTCGACTCGCCATTAGGCGACGCCACAGGAGCGGGAACGATATTTGGCACTACAGGCGGTGTGACCGAGGCAGTGCTGCGTACCGCCTACGAGCATTTCACCGGCAAGACACTGCCCAAGTTGGAGTTCACGCAGGTGCGCGGCATGGACGGCATTCGTGAGGCGACAATCGATATGGATGGCTTTGAGTTGAAAGTGTGTGTGGTTCACACGCTGAACAATGCCCGCGTTGTGATGGACAAACTGCGTGCTGGCGAGCTCGATTACCATTTCATCGAGGTGATGTCGTGCCCGGGCGGATGCATTGGCGGCACGGGGCAGCCCTATCACGAGGGAGATATCAGTGTGCTTGAAGCTCGTCAGCGTGCCATGTATGCCACCGATGTAACAAAGATTGTACGCAAGAGCCACGACAGCCAGGCAGTGAAGAAGGTTTATGAAGAATTCCTTGGTGAGCCATTGAGCAAAAAGTCGCACAAGCTCCTCCACACCCACTTCCGCGACAAGTCGATACTCTCCGATTAAAAATAAATAGGCTGTGTCATATTTTTTGACGCAACAGCCTTTTGCCGACATCTTAATCAACAAATAAATAGTATTAGAGTTAATTAGACTAATCAATCTAATTTTTATTAATAATAAATTGTGACTCATGAAAAAGATTTTTACTCTACTTTTGGCAGTGGCATTAGTTGTTGCTGCATCGGCACAAGTCCAATTCAATGGACGTAGCGTGAAGAGCAATAAAACGCTCTCTACTGAAAAAGTGAATTCTAAAACCAAATCGGGCTTCGCTAAAAGCCGTGCGCACCTCAATGCTCTTGGTGAGCTTATTACCGAGCAGCCCGAGGGCGAGGCAAAGCAATATGTACGCAGCGGTTTTGGTTTTGTAGTCTATGACAACACCCTCTTCACAACAGAACAAGACGCTAAGACTACCATCGTTTATGATGAAGACGGAACTACGGTATATATCAAGGACATCGTCAATGGCATGAGCGATAGTTTTGGAGAATCGTGGGCTGTAGGAACATTGAGCGCCGACGGCACTACTATCACCGTCTCGCTTGAGCAAACGGTTGGATGGAGCTATCAGTACGATACTGGCATTAGGCTCGCTTGGGGGCGCACAGTAATCAACGAGGAAAACACTATGGTGAGCTTTGAGCCCGATGAATCGGTCAATGAGGCTGTATATGTGATTGATGGCAACACCATTGCGCTGCAGGGGACATCGGGACGAACCGAGTTTGAGCAAAACATTCAAGACTTCGTTGCCGAGGGACTTACCTGCTGCTATGAGGATGATGGCTCATGGCCTGGTTACCTGGAGTGGAACACAGTCTTCACCGAGAAAATTCCAGTTCCAGTTCCTGATATTATCTATGAGCAGCCAGCTGGAGAACTGCGCAGATATGTTCGCTCAGGAAGCAACATATACCAAGGTTGGGATGCTCCCTACATTACTGAGCAGTCGGGCTTGACCGACATTGTCTTTGCCGAAGATGGCGAAACGGTGTATTTGCGCGACGCAGTGTTTGAGGTAATGAGCGATGCGTGGGTGAAAGGAACACTTAGTGCCGATGGCACTAAGATTACCGTCCCAACAGGGCAATACATCTACTGGTTGGAGAATGATGAATATGGCATGGTAATACAATGGATGAGCACTGGTGTGGAGGTGATTACCGACGATGAGGGCAATGAGCAATCAATAATGACGCTCACCGTGCATCAGGGAGTAACTGAGGTGACTTACACCATCGACAACGAAAATGGAACTATCTCGCTCGATAACACCTCAGGTGATGCCTCTGCCGAGTTCCCAAGCAATTTCATTGCTACTGGCTTAGGTGTCGTCTATAACAACGACCTCACATTCTGCGCTATGGATTTCAACACTGTTTACAAGGAGTTTAAACTGCAGCCAGCAGTGCCTGCCGACCCTGTGCTATTTGAGGATTCTTGGTTCGACAGTGGCGATGAAGATGGTTATAGCTGCTTTGATTTTACTGTCTTGCCCGAAGACGTTGACGGAAACTATATCGACCCAACACATCTGGTTTACAGCATCTTCACCGACGATGACCAGCCATTTGTGTTCTTGGCAGATACCTATTCCTACGACCTTGAGGAAGACATGACCGACATTCCTTATGAAATATATAATGGAGGTTACGACTTTGATGTTTCGCGCATCTACTTCTATCGCACTAACATGAACGATAATCCTATGTTTGTGAATCGCATCGGAATCCAAGTGCACTACGACGTGCCTGTAGTTAATGACAAGCGCGAGACTACTATCGTGCGCAACTCGTCAAACATCGTGTACTGGCAAATGCCCACAGCAATCACTACTGTCAGCAGCAACCCTGTTAACACAGGTGACAACGCCTATTATAACATGATGGGACAACGCTTTATTAATGCTAACAGCTTACCTGCTGGAATCTACATACACAACGGCAAGAAAGTAGTTATCAAGTAAAGTCCACTACTATAAGAACTAAATAAAGAAGAGGGTGTCACGAATTGAACACCCTCTTTTTTTGCATTACGGCAGCGACACTTTGGGGAGGATGCCTTGAAGGTGGGCGATTGCGAGGCCATAGTTGGTGATTGGTACTCCTTGCTGTTGTGCCCGCTTAATGCGTGAGAGCATCAGGCGGCGGTTAAACATGCAGGCTCCACAATGCACTATAAGGTCATATTTTTTTAGGTCGGTAGGGTAGTCCTTGCCGGCATGGATGTCGAAGGCGA
Organism: uncultured Prevotellaceae bacterium; assembly: GCA_937892085.1. Taxonomy (GTDB): domain Bacteria; phylum Bacteroidota; class Bacteroidia; order Bacteroidales; family Muribaculaceae; genus Sodaliphilus. The sequence continues at coordinate 1,669 of CALAVD010000126.1, read as the reverse complement.
TGGTCTCACCAAAGCGCTGACGTATCATTCGTGGAATCTTCTCACGGCCAATGTCCTCGCTCATGGGGGCATGGGTGCATGCCTCGGCAATGAGGACTCTCGATTGCGGCGTTAGGCTATCAATGGCTTTGGCCCCTTCTATGAGCACATCAATGTTGCCCTTAATCCCCGCCATCAGCACCGAGAATGAGGTGAGAAGGCTGCTTTCGGGTTTCTGTCTATAGACTTGTGCAAAGACTTGCGAGTCGGTGACGATAAGAGCTGGTGACTCACGCATTGCATCAAGGCTTTGCTGTAATGTGTCAACACCGCAGCATGTGACAATGCACCCTTTGTCGAGCAGGTCGCGGATGGTCTGCACCTGTGGTAAAATGAGGCGGCCTTTAGGTGCTTGCGGGTCTTGAGGCATCACCAGCAGCACGTTGTCGCCAGGCTTGACAAGGCCTGCTGTGAGGCTTGTCTGCTCGTCGTCGCCAGCGGCATGAGCAAGGGCCTTGCGCAGCTCGTCAATGCCATCATGGTTCAAGGCGCTCACTGTCACAGGTTCTATCTTTAGAGTGCTAATTATCTGCTCAACTGCATCTTCAATATTCTCAAGAGCATCAGTTTTGTTAAGCACAGCCACAGTGGGAATCTCAAGGCGTTGGAGCTTGTCAAGCCATGTCTTCTCATGGTTGAGGTCGGAGGCTTGGTCCATTACTATCAGTGCCATGTCGGCCTGCTCTATCACCTTGTGTGTGCGCTCGTTGCGTAACTCGCCCACGCTGCCCTCATCGTCAAAACCGGCAGTGTCGATAAGCATGCAAGGTCCCAGTGGCAATATTTCCATGGCACGGTTCACAGGGTCGGTGGTCGTTCCGGCCTCTGGCGAGACGATAGCCACCTGTTGGCCTGTAATGGCGTTGAGCAAGGACGATTTGCCCACATTGCGCCTTCCAAAGATGGCGATGTGACGCCTTAGTGACTGCGGTGCGGTGTTCATATTAGTTCATATTTTAGAGCTCCTATTTATTTATAGTTGTTCATAGTACTCATAGTTTAGAACCTGAAGTCGCGCTCGCCGCCCGCGATGTCGATGAGGCGGCGGTTGGCGAGGTTGCGGATGCGGTCGTCGGGAAGTTTCTCGAGTTCGCGGCGTATTAACGCCTCGCCTTTCTCGCGGGTGCTGGGGCTGGCGTAGTCCTCGAGATACTCCTTGAGAGTGATCATCGCGTTAGGAGTGCAGCAGTAGCTTATCTTGCCGCGCTTCACGAGCGACATGAAGCGGTCGCCGGTGCGTCCCTCGCGGTAGCATGCTGTGCAGAAGCTGGGAAGGTAGTCGATGTCGAGAAGCCAAGCGATTACCTCGTCGAGGCTGCGCTGGTCGCTCACGTCGAACTGTGCTGTGTCGTCGTGGCGCTCCTCGGTGGTGTAGCCACCCACGCTGGTGCGCGATCCGCCGCTGATTTGAGAGATGCCGAGTTCGAGCACGCGCTCACGCACGCGCTTCGATTCACGGGTCGAGATGATCATGCCCGTGTAGGGCACCGCGAGGCGGATGCAGGCGGTGAGCTTGGCGAAGGTGTCGTCGTCGATGAGCCATGGGCTTTCCTCCGGCACGCGCGTGCCGCTCGCCGGCTCAAGGCGCGGGAACGAGAGCGCATGCGGGCCGATGTTGAACCAACGTTCG
>CALAVD010000125.1 GCA_937892085.1 uncultured Prevotellaceae bacterium | reverse complement strand
GAGAGCCGGTGCAAGCACTTAAAAAACGATGATTGGAACTGTCTTGCGGATTTGAGGAATATAGTAAAAATATGTCAATTTGTCCTCCCGTTCGCTGATTTTGTCAAAATTGTCAAAATGGGTGTTTTTGCATTCACAGTCTTTGGCTTGCGTCAGGCTCATTGTTTTATCACTACTTGTAGTGATTGTGGGTGTGGAGAAAAAGGTGTAATTTTGCACACGTGAAAAAATGCTTTTTTACATTAGTGATAGCCGCTGCCTGCCAGCTGGGCGTTATGGCACAAGAAAGTGCCGTGACCGACACTGTAGCCCTTGAGGGTGTGAATGTTACTGCCATCAAGCAGGGCGCTGGCGTTGGTCTTGGCACCTCGGTCACTGTGCTCGACAAGGGCGAAGTGGAACGCAACGGCATCGTAACGGTGCGAGGAGTGAGCGACCTTGTGCCCAACTTCTTCTTGCCCGACTATGGCAGCCGCATGACATCGACGATATATGTCCGCGGTCTCGGCGCGCGCATCGACCAGCCGTCAATGGGGCTGAACATCGACAACGTGCCGGTGATGTGCAAGGAGAACTACGACTTCGACATCGCCGACATCTCGCGCGTGGAGATGCTGCGTGGCCCGCAGAGCACCCTCTACGGGCGCAACACTATGGGCGGACTGATTAATGTTTACACCCTCTCGCCCATGATGTGGCAAGGCACGCGTCTTATTGCGGAGGTGGCATCACACATGAGCTTGAAGTTCGGTGCGAGCCACTATGCCCGTGTCAACGAGCAATTAGGCATCGCCGGCAGTGCTTATTACACTTCCACTAAAGGACAATACAGAAACGATTACAACGGCAAGCTGTGCGACCATGAACGCCAGGGCTCGGCACGCCTCAAACTCGTGTGGCAGCCGTCGCCGTCGCTCACCTTGAGCAACACGCTGAGTGGCTCGATAAGCCGTCAGGGTGGCTACCCATATAAGTGGGTGGAGACAGGGCAGATTGCCTATAACGACACCTGTTTTTATCGCCGCACCAGCGTGATGGACGCACTCACGGTGACCAAGCGATTTGATCGCTGGGCACTCTCAAGCATCACCAGCTACCAGTACATCGACGACAACATGACGCTCGACCAAGACTTCACACCGCTGCCGTACTTCACCCTTACCCAGGCGCGTCGTGAGCATGCCGTCACACATGATGTGGTGGCGCGAGGCAATGACGACCGCGCCTATAAGTGGCTCGTGGGTGCCTTTGGCTTCTATCGCCGCTATCACATGGACGCCCCCGTAACCTTCAAGGACACAGGCATAAAGCTACTGATAGAGGACCATGTCAACAATATCAACCCCTATTATCCAGTGGTGTGGAACGAGCGCAACTTTGTGCTGGGCAGCAATTTCACCAATCCCACATGGGGCGTAGCTCTCTATCATCAGTCGAGCATCGACTGGAAGAGGTTCACCTTCACTGCTGGGCTGCGCCTTGATTATGAACACGCCACGCTCAACTATCACAGCCTCACCCACACTGGCTACAAAGTGATGGATGCCGCCGCTGGAACAGTCTATCTTAGCGAAGACATCGACATTGACGATGGAGGCAGCCTCAGCAAGCACTTCATGGAACTGTTGCCAAAGTTCACGGTTACTTATCACTTACCAGCCAGTGGCAAAGCGAGTATCTATGCCAGCATCACAAAAGGCTATAAGGCGGGAGGTTTCAACACCCAGATGTTCAGCGACGTGCTGCAACAGCGGCTCATGGGCATCATGGGCATTGGAGCAAGCTACGACATCAACGACATCGTGGGCTACAAGCCCGAGAAGGCGTGGAACTACGAGTTGGGATGCCACTACGAGAGCGCCAACCGCCGCATTCACACTGATGCAGCACTCTTCTATATAGACTGCCGCGACCGCCAGATGACGATTTTCCCCGACGGCACCACTACCGGTCGCATTATGACTAACGCCGGCAAGACGCGCAGTCTTGGAGCCGAGGTCAGTGCGCATTTCAATTTCACCGACGACTTGGGGATGGCTATAAGTTACGGATTTTGTGACGCGCGATTTGTGAGGTATAACGACGGCAAAGCCGACTATAAGGACAAACTCGTCCCTTATTGTCCGCAGCACACGCTCTTTGCTCAAGCTTACTATACCTGCAACTTGAAAGGAGGCGGTGACTGGGCGCAGAGCATCACCATCGATGCCAGCCTAAGAGGCACTGGCGAGATATATTGGAACGAGGCTAATACCTTGCGCCAGCCGTTCTATGCTCTGCTGGGTAGCAGTGTCACTCTTGCAGGCAAGCATTACACCCTGCAACTGTGGGGCAGGAACCTCACCGACACACACTACAGCACGTTCTACTTCGTCTCAATCAGCCACGAGTTCCTGCAACGAGGCAAGGGAAGAATGCTTGGAGCAACACTCAGGGTAAACATCTAAGCTAAATATTAAATAACTAACAACTATACATTTATGAAGAAAATTTTATTATCTCTTGCCCTTGTGGCTATGGCTTTGTCGTTCACCTCGTGTGGCGACGACGAACCCTATTCACCCGAAATCACTAACGAGACTGTTATTGGCAAAGACCTTATCAATAGCACTGTGACTATTGCCTCCAATAGCGTGAACTACATCGAGACTGCCGACTATACCTTCGACATCGAGTATCGCGACATGAACGAGGCGACAGTAGATGTGAAGGCTAATGGCGTTAAATTTGACTCTCACATGCCTTATCCAGTGTCGTTTGTTATGGAAAGCATCAAGACTTATAAACTCAATGATCAATATGTGGAGTTTTTTGCTTCAAGCCCCAAGTTTTTGAAGCCAGGGAGTCTCGAGGAGAACACAAACTACACTCTCAGCGATGTACATGGCTATATCGACAAGCGCAACAATGTTTATAGCTTGAGATATACCGTTAATAACACTTGGTTAGTGCTGGTGACCAGCAGTACAATTAGAAGTCGAGTGGAAGGTAACGACTATACTTCCCCCACTGAGACCTACTACATCTACAAGATTGATGTCGCTACAATGAAGGCCGAGGTGTTCATGCACAACATTCAGTTCACGGTGGGTGGCGCCATCAGCCCTGTGCTTAAGAAAATCTCTATCCCTGACATTGACGTGACTCCTACTGCTACAGGATTTGACCTCGCTGGCAACAACATCGTGCCTTACAACTTCTCGGGTGCCAACCTCGACCAGGCAACTCCCATGGCACCAATGAATGTCACCAATTACCAGGGCACAATCGACCTCACCGGCGGTTCTAACACCATTTTCTTCAACAGTATGGGCGGTGTGTGGGACAGCTCCTCATCTCTCTACCTGTGGCAGTGGAGAGCCAATTAGTGTTGACCCTTATCATCAATTAACGATATTTTCACTAATTATTTATAATTATTAGTCTTGACTCTAAAAAATGCGCTATCTTTGTGGCGCATTTTTTTGCACATTTTCACCAAATCAATGCAAGATTTTCAACTTTGTGCGTTATTAAAAAGACAATACTAACAATAAAAATAACACGACAATGAAAAAAGTATTTTCAATACTCATGCTGGTAGCGCTCATGGTGACTCTGGGTGCCTGCACAAAATCTGATGAAGATTACAACACACACCAAATTCAAGGCGAGGTGTTGAACAACTCGGTGAGCATTGCCGATGGACAATCGGTGCAAGTGACAACAAGCGCCATCTCTATGGTGTGGAACGTGAATGAGGCAACGCTCTCAGTCAACTATACTGCTGCTATCACTGACAACACCACTGCTACAGTGTCGCTCAAGGATGTTCCTCTTGAGCCAAATGTTGAATACAGCTGCTACACTTTTTCGGCTGCCGACGGTGGCAATAGCATTACCAATCTCAAAGGATATTATCGTCCAGGCACGGGATGTCTTTACATAGAATTCGTGTATAACGGCACTCACAGGGTGATGACATCATCCAACCTCTATTATCCTTACCTTACTTATAATATTACCAACTCCGAGACAGGCGAGACAAAAGAGAGCCCCTACGGAGCATTGGTAATCGACATCAACCCAAAGGATATGAGTGCTCAGATGGCAATGGGGGAGTTTGCGCTTAGCGAGGTGAGCGGCATTATTACGCAGGTGGTGTTCTACGGACTGCATGCCGAGGCTACAGCCACTGGCTACAAGGTGACCTACTCAGGCGACCAACGCTCTACCGATGGGTCTTACACCCTCAACGAGTTTGAGGCCATCATCAGCGGTAGCGGACAGGTTGTCAACGGCACCTTCACCATCAATGACAAGTACAACGGCACCTTAGCCGGCAAAGCTTTTGCTAACTGATAAAGTTGCCGATAATCGCATCAAACACCTGCTCAAGGACACTCTTGTGCAGGTGTTTTTGCAATTTGTTACTATTTTTTTGTGCTAAACTGAAAAATATTGAGTAACTTTGAAGCGGTTTTTAGAAAACTCATGGCAGCACGAGTAAAATACGACGAAGAAGATATCATTGAGCAATTGCACAAGCAGGACACTTGTCGCGCAGCTTTCGGAAAAGTGATAGAGCACTATTCCGAACAGCTATATTGGCACATACGTCGCATGGTAGTTGACCATGACGACGCTAACGACGTGCTTCAAAACACGTTTATCAAGGCATGGACCAACATTGACAACTTCCGTGGTGATGCTAAGCTCTCAACTTGGCTCTACAAGATTGCCATCAACGAGTCGATAACTTTCATCAACAAGAAAAAAATTCAAAATAACATCTCGCTCGATGACGATGATTCCTTCCTCGTCAATAGTCTGGAAGCCGACAAGTACTTCGACGGTGACGAGGCTCAACTCAAGTTGCAGCGTGCCATCGCCACTCTGCCCGATAAGCAGCGCCTTGTCTTCAACATGCGCTACTACGACGAGATGAAATATGAGGAGATGAGCAAGTTCCTTTCTACCAGCGTGGGAGCGTTGAAAGCGTCTTATCATCATGCCGTGAAGAAAATATGTGATTTTTTTGAAAAACACGATTAAACCTTTTAGCCCTCTGTATATCTAACAAGATACAAGGATGCAAAATGTTGTAAAACAATGACTAAAGAGGACATGAACATACAGGAATTGGTTGGACGGCGGAATCCCTTCCGTGTTCCCGAAGGTTACTTTGAGGGGTTCAACGAAAGACTGATGAACCGTCTGCCCCAGACCGGGAAGAAGGGAAAGACGGTTCGCCTGTTGCCTCGCATTTGGCACTATGCCGCAGCCATTGTGGTCGTGGCGGGGCTTACGTCTGTGGTGCTGTGGAGCAACCGTCCCTCCGTGACTACCCAACTGGCTGAGAACAACGATGCAGCAGTGGAATCATTTTATGACGATGAATTGGACTATATCATGGTCGGTAATACGGAAATAGCCGTGTACCTGACGGAAGCCGAATAAGAATGGAGAATAAAGCCATGAGAAAGAATCGAATCATGTGGATCCTTGCCATGCTGATGGGCATCGCTTTGTTCCCGAACGGGAACGGATGGTGGTGCGCCGGGCAGGCATTTGCGCAGGAGGCGAAACAACCTCACTTCAACGTCGAGGAATTCAGGGCTAAGATGAAGGCTTACATCGCACAGAAAGCAGACCTGACCCCGGCAGAATGTGAAAAGGTGTTCCCGCTTTTCCAAGAGATGAAGGAGAAGCAGCGCGAACTGATGCAGAAAGAGATGAAACTGAAAAGGTCCGAAATGCCGGAAACGGACAAGGAAGGCTATATCTGCAAAGAAGGTGTATGCCATCATGCTTGCCGACGATGCCTTCCATCGTGAAATGCTGAAAAGCGTTGCACCACATCCGAAAGACAAACACCGAAAGAAGACACCGTAAGACAAACACCGAAAGAAGACACCGTAAGAAGAAACGTCCGAGTATAATACGTTAAGGAATCTCCCCACTCTCCAAAGTTTACTTTTTATATATGTTGCTTTGTTGTATTTCCCTGCTTTGGAG
>CALAVD010000124.1 GCA_937892085.1 uncultured Prevotellaceae bacterium | reverse complement strand
TTGCATGTGTTAGGCCTGTCGCTAGCGTTCATCCTGAGCCAGGATCAAACTCTTCATTGTAATTCTTTTCTCTTTTTTTATGTCTTTCACAAGCCTATCTTATCTCTGATGATTCAAGATAAGTTCCTTTTCCTTTCTTGCATTTCTCAATATGTCAATGTTCGTCTGAACTCTTTTTCAGTCTTCGGCTCTCGTTAGGTGTTTTCCTTTCCGAAAGCGAGTGCAAAGATAGAGGGTTTTTAGTTAACTGCAAACTATTAACTCGTTTTTTTTTCAATTTTATTCATTATATCTCGCATTTCTGCTGTGTTTCTGATGATTAGAACGGTGTTAAAAAGGGTAAAGGAGAAAGAAGGGATTAGAGAGGAGAGGAAGATAGAGAAATGGCTTTGTTCTTTTTTGAACGAAATACAAAAAAAAATAACATTTTTTGGAATCACTTTAAGCAAAAAGAGCTAATTTAGCGTTTCGTAAAATTGAACGTTGAATAAAGTTATTGCATTGTAGCAGTAAACTATTTACAAAATCAAAGAACACTATGGACAACAGTATCGATTGGGGAAGTCTGGGCTTCCAATATATGAAAGCCGACTACAATGTTCGTTGCTACTATCGCGACGGCAAGTGGGGTGAGATAGAGTACACCTCAGAAGACACTATCAACTTGCACATGGCAGCTACTTGCTTGCACTATGGTCAAGAAATCTTTGAGGGTCTTAAAGCTTTTAGAGGCAAAGACGGCAAAATTCGCATCTTTCGTCCTGAGGCCAATGCTCAGCGCCTGATCAACAGCGCCAAAGGTATCAAGATGGCTCCCGTGCCCGAAGAACTCTTCTTGGAAATGGTGAAGAAGGTTGTGAAGCTCAACGAGCGCTTCATTCCTCCCTACGAGAGTGGGAGCTCACTGTACATTCGTCCTGTAGAGATTGGCACTGAGGCAAGAGTTGGTGTTAAGCCCGCCGACGAATATACACTTATTATCTTCGTTACTCCAGTAGGTCCTTACTTCCCCGAAGGCTTCAAACCAACCAAGGTTGTTGTTTATCGTGAGTATGACCGTGCAGCTCCATGCGGTACTGGTCGTTGGAAAGTGGGAGGCAACTATGCCTGCGGTATGGGTGCTACAGCTCGTGCTCAGGAGAATGGTTTCTCGGCAGTACTCTTCCTTGATCCAAAAGAGAAGAAATATCTCGACGAGTGCGGACCCGCCAACTTCTTTGCTATAAAGGGAAACAAATACATCACTCCTAAGAGCGGCTCAATTCTGCCATCAATCACCAATATGAGCCTGCAGCAGATTGCAAAAGACATGGGTCTCGAGGTAGAGTGTCGTCCAATTCCAATCGAGGAGCTTGCCGAGGTTGACGAGGCAGCCGAGTGCGGCACAGCAGCAGTATGCTCTCCACTGAGTCAGATTTATGACTTCGACAACGACAAGACTTATGTCATCTCCAAGGATGGTAACCCTGGTCCCGTAGTTACCGAGCTTTACAAACGCCTTCAAGGCATCCAGAAAGGTGACATCGAGGACATTCACGGCTGGAATACCGTGCTCGACTAAAAATCAATTACTAAACCCTTAAAAAAAAGACGGGTGTGTTACATTCTTTTTTTAAAAGGTGTAACACACCATTTTTTAAGATTAAGAGAATAGGGTAGAGCTATGATTGACACATTATCCATCATTTACCGCTTTTATGACCCCGAGAGCGCCCTGTGTAAGTTGCTTGTTAAGCATAGCACCCAGGTTGCTGAACTGTCACAGCAATTTTCACAGCGCTTAATCGACAATCATGTGCCGGTGGATATCGACTTCGTGGTAGAGGCTGCTATGCTTCACGACATAGGCATCCTTCACACCGATGCTCCCGGAATCTATTGCCATGGCACCGAGCCCTATATCCGTCATGGAGTGATAGGGCGTGCAATGCTTGATCAGTTGGGACTTTACCGTCACGCACTCGTGTGTGAGCGTCACACTGGTGCCGGATTGTCGTGCAGTGAGATACTGGAGCGACACCTCCCACTCCCTCATCGCGACTTGCTTCCAGTGAGCATAGAGGAAAAACTCGTGTGCTATGCCGACAAATTCTTCAGCAAGTCTCACCCCGATGACATGCGCACTCTCGCTGTCGCAAGAGCAAAGCTGGAGAAGTTCGGAGCCTCAACCCTCACGCGCTTCGATGCCCTTGCATCCCTCATTGGTGCTCCCCAAAATCAATGAAAATCCTCACTTACGGTTAAAAAATAAAAATCTTTTGCTTTTTTGGTCGTGTAAATAATTAATATTTGTCAATGTTGAGATAATATTGGGAGAAATGATTAATTTTGCAGGTTATTTCGACTATTAATGACCGTGAGGTGAGTAGCAGAAGTTTTAAAATATTGTTGTGGTTTATAGTGGCAGTTGTATCGATTGCTGCCGCCGATGTGTGGGCTCAGCAACAAACTACTGGCGCAGTGAGAATGCGACCTCGTGTGCCAGCTCCCGACGACAGCCTGGCGCTGATGCAGGGCGACAGCTTGGCTGCTCCACGAGATACGGCTCGCTTCAAGAAGACGAGAGCTATCGACCTTGACAATACTGTGAAATTCTCGTCAAAAGACTCGGTTGTTCTCTTTGGCCGCAACGACCTGCGGTTCTATGGCAGTAGTGAGGTCAACTACG
>CALAVD010000123.1 GCA_937892085.1 uncultured Prevotellaceae bacterium | reverse complement strand
GAATCGCCACCGAACGCAATCCCGTTGCGGCGGCAGAGCATTTTGCCATTGACGCCGCGTTCGGCAACGCTACCGGGCAGTTGAATTACGCCATGGCGCTTCTCGCCGGAGAAGGCGTGGAGAGGAACGCCGTTCGCGCCAAGGCATTGCTTGCTAGCGAGCTGAATGCCCAGATGCCCTACCTTGAGCGGCAACCTCACATCGAGTGGTATCATGCCGTGCATCCTGCACTGTGGCTATCGTTGCGTGAGCAGGGCAAGGAAGTGGTGCCTCTCAATATCGAGCTCAACCGAGAGCAGCGCATCCTGCTCATCTCTGGCCCTAACGCCGGCGGCAAGTCGGTGTGCCTCAAGACGGTGGGCGTGGTGCAGTACATGATGCAGTGCGGCGTGTTGCCCACTGTGTATTACAACTCACACATGGGCTTGTTCAACAGCATTTTCATCGACATTGGCGACCAGCAGAGCATTGAAGATGACTTGAGCACCTACAGCAGCCACTTGCAGAACATGAAGACGTTCATCACACGTGGCGACAAACGCTCACTGGTGCTTATCGACGAGTTTGGCAGCGGAACTGAGCCACAGATTGGCGGCGCCATAGCACAGGCCATACTCGAACAGCTCAACAAATCGCACGTCATGGGCGTGATAACCACCCACTATCAGAACCTCAAGCACTTCGCCGACGAAGCGCCAGGCATAGTGAATGGTGCTATGCTCTACGACCGTCAGCAGATGAAGCCATTGTTCCAGCTCTCAATAGGCTACCCGGGCAGCTCATTTGCCATCGAGATAGCTCGCAAGACAGGTATTCCTCGCGAGGTCATCGACAAGGCGAGCGAGATTGTGGGCAGCGACTATGTGAACATGGACAAATACCTGCTCGACATAGTGCGCGACCGCAAGTACTGGGAGAGCAAGCGCTACGACATCCACCAAAAGGAGAAAAAGCTCAACGCCATTGCAGAGCAATATAATGAGCGACTTGAGAAACTTAATAATGAATATAAGAGCATTCTCAAGGAAGCACGCAACGAGGCTCTCGACATCATCGCCAAGAGCAATTCACAAGTGGAGCAAACCATCAGAGGAATCAAAGAGGCTGAGGCCGAGAAGGAGAAGACGCGACTCATTCGTCAGCAACTCGAAGAGTTCAAGCAGCGGCTCGCGCAGGACGACGAAAATCGGGGTTCGGAGATCGGAGATCGGAAACCTCTCCTCTCTTCCCTCTCCCCTCTTCCCTCTCCCCTCTCCACTGTCAAAAAGAAACACATCGTCAAGAAAGATGACAAAGACCGCCCTCTGCTCCCCGGCGACAACGTGTTGCTCAAGGGTGGCTCTTCTACCGTGGGAACAATCATCAGCCTCGATGAGAAATATGCCGTGGTGGCATTTGGCAGCCTCAAGACTCGCGTGGAGACCAATAGGCTGGAGAGGACCTTGCGAAAACCCGAAGTGCGTGAGAAACCTTCAATCACCAAATCTACAGCCGACGACATAAGGGCACGTCAGCTGAATTTCAAGAGCGAGATTGACGTGCGAGGCATGAGAGCCGACGAAGCGATACAGGCAGTGACCTATTTCCTCGATGACGCCATCCAGTTCTCCTACAAGACATTGCGCATTCTACACGGCACGGGCACAGGGGCACTGAAAGTTGCCATCCGCCAATACCTCAACACCGTCCCCGATGTGCGCAGCTATCACGACGAACACGTGCAATTAGGCGGCGCCGGCATCACCATCGTCAATATGGAATAGTTCACAGTTATTAGTTTTCCTCGCAAGCGTGGAGGGGTCAAACAACTCTAACAGTTTCTAACGCCATTCCGCATTAAAGAAGGCACAGCCCATTCGCATAATTCGCAAAATTCGCCATTCTGTATTCTGCATTCTCTATCTATAACCTCTAAACTGCGCTAAGCGCTCACCTTATTTTGGAGGCTGGTTGTAAGAATCATTAATTTTGCGGTCTCTTGTCGATGACTGGTCTCACAAGGAAGCCATTGAGGCGGCTATAAGGCTCTAACTGAACCATATATCGGTCAAGAACAAGCGCCCACTCCTTTGGGTTTCACCCCTTTGGGTCGTTTATGTCGGCAGGAGATAATGACGAACTCCTGTAATAACCTCGCTCTGCTATTGAGAAATAGTGCGTGCCATAGAGAAATCCCCCCAGCGGCAAGAAGATACTATTTCCGTTGGGACCCGTAACAAGATACCCGGGCAGGTCGCCTGGTGGCTCTATATATTGCCATTGGCAACGCTGTATAAGCTCGTAGAAATCGCTATTGAGCGGTAAGCGCCATCGTCCGTGCCACAGCCGCACAGCCACATCATTCCGAGTGCTACTGCCGACAATAGCGCTGGCACCAGCCACCGTCAGCGTCTTCTCTTGGTTGTCTCAGCAAAATCTTGATGCAGCTTCTCGCCAGTAGCGTATTTGCCTTTCTCGCAACGCTTTATCACCTTATTGAACTTGTGAGGCAGCTGCAACTGCCGCAATAGCAGCGCGAGAGCGGCAAAATCACTCTGACTCTCAACGGCTTCGGGGTCGAAGTCGATGAGTTTGACACGAGCACCATTATGAGTGATAAGCACGTTGCTTGACTTGAGATTGCCATGTGCCACGCCCTTGCTCATGTAGTATCGCACCGCCTCCACAAGTTGGGCGGAGATGTCTTGACGTGCCTCTAAACTTGGCTCGGTAGCAAGAAAAGCGTCGAGACTCATGCCGTCAACCCATTCCTCGATGATGCAGCGGCCTTCCATGCCGGGCACTTCTTGCTGAGCTATCATGCGCGCAAGGCTCGGATGCCACAGGGTCATGCCGCGTTCAAACTCATGGTCGAGCTTTTCCTGCGCCTTGCTGCGAGGCTCAAACTCAGGGTTAACACCCTTCACAACCCACCACTGTCCAAAGCGCTTCACGCGCTTCAGGCATAGCCACTGCCGCCGGCACGGCATGTCGCTGAAATCAGTGAACCGAGCGTCTATCTCACCCTCCTCGGTCTCAAAGAAACTCGACGAGTTGTATATCTTAGAGTCCTGCATAAAAGATTATTTTTTTATAACTCGAATCGGTAATTAGGACCTATGTCCACTTTTATAAACCTTCATTCCAAAGCAACTTGAAGAAGTCGTAAACATAAAGACAATCTATATCGTCAACTTTACGGTTAATCTTGTCAAGGGAAATAATAATGCGCCGACTTGATGGATACTCCTCGCCAAAAATTTTAAGACCCTTAAGATGCCGAGGTAGAACATCCTCTACCGACTTTATCTCAATTGCCACGCGGGCATCGCCAATAATCGCATCTACCTCTATTCCGCTATAGGTACGCCAATAGCTAAGTTTCTCGTCACTGTGGCTATAGTGCATCCATGCCACAAGTTCCTGAATCACTAAATGCTCAAAGGCATGACCATAGTCAACACTGCCACGCACAAGTTCTTTGCGATGAAGCAAGTGATTAGCAATTCCCACATCAAAATAATAGAACCGTGGGGCTTGAACTAATCGCCGTTTCATCGTTTTGGTATAAGACGGAATGCGATAACCAATCAAAGTGTCCTCTAATATGTCGAAGTAAGAACTCACAGTTGTCGCACTTACGCCACACTCTTGAGCAATGTTGTTGTAGTTTAGCATCTCACCACTGCTCAATGCCGCCACATCAAGAAAACGCTGGAACGCATTCAAGTTTCTTACCAACGCCTCTTCTTTTATCTCTTCTTTCAGATACACATCAATATAAGCCGAAAGATGTCGAGAAGGGTTCTCGGCAAGATAATGCGTAGGCAACATGCCATATTGCACCGCACGGTCTATGTCAAAATCTGGAATCTCAGCACTCACCAATGGGAATAGGGAAACGGGTAGCGCGCGCCCACCTAATGTGTTGTGGCCTTTACGTTTAAGCTTTCTTGCACTTGAGCCACACAAGATGAACAACAAACCACGCTCCGAGATCAGGCGATGAACCTCATTGAGCAATTGTGGCACTTCGGGTATTTCATCGATTATTACTATTGTCCCTTCAAACTTGTCCTTCAGCGCTTCATAAAGCAAAACAGGACGACGACTAAATCTGCTTTTAAGTTCGCTGTCTAGCAAATCAAAGTAAATAGCCTCTTTAAACTGCTGACGTAGAATGGTGGACTTACCGGTTTGACGAGCGCCAAACAGGAAAATACTACCATCTAATTCTTTGTGTAACTGTAAAATGCGAGTTAGCATAATAGGCGTTTTTTATATTCAAATTGATGTATATTTCTTTAAAATCCAAAGTTGTACTTGCGATTTTCCTTTAAAATCCAAAGTTGTACTTGTGATTTTAAACCAAAATCCACTGCAAAAATAGAGATACATATTGAAAAAAACAAGGATAAAGTGAATTTATTTCCCTGTATCAAACAATTTTAATGAATTTCATATCCCTATATCAATCCTCGGTCTCAAAGAAACTCGACGAGTTGTATATCTTAGAGTCCTGCATAAAAG
>CALAVD010000122.1 GCA_937892085.1 uncultured Prevotellaceae bacterium | reverse complement strand
CCCATGTCAGATGAGCCGCTGTTCTGGATACATCTGAATGTTGACTATCCGTTTAACCTGACAGGTATATTGTATTTCCCGAAAGTGAAGAGCAATGTGGAACTAAACAAGAACAAGATCCAACTATACTGCAACCAAGTATATGTAACTGATTCTGTTGAGGGGATTGTTCCCGACTTTCTGACATTGCTGCACGGCGTACTGGATTCCCCAGATATTCCATTGAACGTATCTCGTTCATACCTTCAAAGCGACTCAAACGTCAAGAAAATCTCAACTTATATTACCAAGAAAGTATCAGACCGTTTGCAGGACATCTTTAAGAAAGACCGTAAACAATTTGAGGAGAAATGGAATGACTTAAAGATTTTCATAGACTATGGTATGCTGACGCAGGAAGATTTCTACGATCGTGCTAAGGATTTTGTTCTCTTTACAGATACTGACGGTAAGAATTATACGTTCGATGAATATAAGACCTTGATCAAGGATAACCAAACCGATAAAGACGGCAATTTGATTTATTTGTACGCCAACAATAAGGACGAACAGTACAGCTTTATTGAAGGAGCAACAAGCAAGGGCTATAACGTTTTATTGATGGATGGACAATTGGACATCGCCGTGGTGAGCATGTTGGAACAGAAATTGGAGAAATGCCGTTTCACCCGTGTGGATAGTGATGTGATAGACAATCTGATTGTAAAAGAAGACAAGAAAGCCAATACTCTCAATGCAAGTCAGCTTGATGCCATCAACACCATCTTCAAGAGCCAGATGCCTAAGTTGCCAAAGACTGAGTTTGAAGTGATGACGCAATCTATGGGTGAAAACAATATCCCAGTCATCATTACCCGGAGCGAGTATATGCGCCGTATGAAGGAAATGGCCAACATACAGACAGGCATGAGTTTCTATGGCGAGTTCCCCGAGACCTACAATTTTACGCTCAATACTAACCACCCTCTTATCAAGCGAGTTGTGGAGCAAGCAGTAGCCGCCGTTAAGGACGAGATTAAGCCAATCGATGATGAATTGGCTGCCACCAATGCCGTCATCAAGGCCATCCGCGACCTCGATAAGGACAACAAGGGAGTTCCTGAGGACAAGAAAGACGACCTCAAGAAAAACGAGGATAAAGCGCAAGAGTTGCGTGGCAAGAAGGAAGAAATCGTCACAAACTATGCCGCTGGGCAAGACACCGTTAAGCAGCTTATCGACATCGCTCTGCTGGGCAACGGATTGCTTAAAGGCGAAGCCCTCAACAACTTCCTCAAGCGCTCAGTAGATTTGCTGTAAAACTGATAATACACTCATTGCACAAAAGCGAGTTGTCAATATCTGTGACGGCTCGCTTTTTCTGCCTGATAATTGTTGTTAGTCCAAACTATTTTTTGTAATTTTGCGCCACATGGCAACATTAGAAATAAAGAAAATAGAAGAAAGCAGCGACATTGAGCTGCAAATATTTGAAAGTCGCATTCAAGCTGGGTTCCCGAGCCCTGCTCAAGGTGCGTTTGCCGACTCAGTTGACCTAAACCATGAACTAATCAATAATCCCGCAGCCACGTTCTGTGCGAGAGTTATTGGCGACTCTATGGTTGACTCGGGCATTAATGAGGGAGACATGCTCATCATTGACCGTTCACTTCAGCCTCACGACGGCGACATAGCAGTGTGTTTCATCGACGGTGATTTCACCGTGAAACGCATTCTAATCAACGATGATGGCATCTTTATGGTGCCAGCTAACCGCAAATACCCCGTCATCAAGGTCCCCAATGAGAGCAATTTCATAATTTGGGGCATTGTATCACATATCATCAAGAAACTCAATCGTTAGTAAACTGACGAGCTTACGAGCAAACAAGCTTACAAGCCAATGGCAAAAGCCGCTGTCACCTAAGCACACTTTACACTTAGCACTTTACACTTAACGCTTTACACTTATTATGTATGCCTTAGCCGATTGCAATAATTTTTTTGTCTCTTGCGAGAGGGTGTTCAACCCGTCGCTCAATGGCAAACCGGTAGTAGTGCTATCGGGCAACGACGGCTGCGTCATTGCGCGAAGCAATGAGGCCAAGGCGCTGGGCATTCCCATGGGATGTCCTGCATTTCAAGTGAAAAACTACACCAATCCCGCCAACGTCATCATGCTCTCGGGACGCCACATCGTGTATCGTGACCTGTCAAACCGCATCATGCGAATACTGGGAGAGGCAGCATTAAACCTCGAAGTTTATTCGGTTGATGAGGCATTCTTTACTTTGCCATACGAAGACGATGAGCAGAATCACGAACTATTATCGTCACTAGTCAAGAAAATTCAGCAATATGTCGGCGTGCCAGTGAGCATCGGTTTTGCACCAACTCGCACTCTTGCCAAGATTGCCAGTCATGTGGCTAAAAAGGACATAAAAAACATTGACCGAGTAAAAGGCCTAACCGATACCTATGAGATCAATCAAGTGCTTAACCGCATCAAGATCGACGACGTGTGGGGAATTGGCAGGCGGCTCAATGCCAAGCTACTTACCATTGGTATTGACACCGCTGGTAAATTTATAATGCTGCCTCAGTCCTATCTTCAACGCATTGGCAACATCAATCTCGTCAGAACTCAGCAAGAGCTGAAAGGCATTGACTGCATTTCCATTAACTCAGTCAACATCGCCCACAAGTCCATAATGAACTCACGCACCTTTGGTCATGTCATAAGCAAGAAACAAGACATTGCCGATGCCATAATATCTTTTGCGCAGTCATGCGCGCAGCAGTTGCGGCAAGAGGGCTCGGCGGCACAAGTGGTGACGGTTTATGTCCGTGGGGACCACTTCCGCCAAGACCTGCCGTTCTATTCCAATTCCTGCTCTATGAGACTGCCGTCGCACACAGCCTCTGCTATGGATTTAGCAAAACATGCTCTACTCGCCTTCAACAACATCTACCGAGACAATTTTGCCTATCGCAAAGCGGGGGTGATGGTTACCGACATAAAAAGTAACGACCAGCTCCAGCTCGACGTCTTCAACGGCGAGAACGATGTGCGGCAGGCAAAACTAATGACCGCCATCGACAAAATCAACAACCGCTACTGCAAGAAGCAGATTGTGCTCGCTCCCACCCTCACCCGAGGCGAATGGGCACCGCAGCAAAACCACATCGCCCCACAGAGCAAAACCCTCCACTTCTACACAGGCATGAACCCGAGATATATTGGCTCATATAGACCAATAGTCCAGCGAGAAGGAGATGACGATACCGTGCAACAAAAGACACCAGCAACATAATTCTGTTACTGGTGTTCTCAAAGTGGAGCTGGAGGGGTTTGAACCCTCGTCCAAACGTGGAACTAATAAGCTTTCTACATGCTTAGTCGGTGACTTGGTTTTCGACTGCAAGCAGGCTCACGACTACCGACTTGCAGCTTAGTCTCTAAATTTCAAGAATGACTCGAGACTCGTCATCCTCTATCCCCGATATGCTAGCACCACCTTGTCGATAAGCCTCGGAGCAACGGCCACCGGGTGATGTCTCGTCTTTGCAACTCTTGGCAAAGATTAAGCTGACCTACTGTGCTTCAATCAAGCAGCGAGAGCGTAAGAATTTTCGCCATTTAAATAAGTCGATATCATGGATTTAAAGAGCTCAGACATCGTCACTCTGCATGCTTACTTACCACCTCAACACGCTGTCAAAGCCAAGTCAGCCCCAATAGCGCTTTTGTGAAAGCGAGTGCAAAATTAATGCCAATTTCTATTTTGGCATAGAAACAAACCAACAAATTAACAATATTTAAAGGTTTTACTTTAAGGGAATAGGATTTTTGTAGGTGTCGTCGCTCAAGTGCTCAAGGAAACCCTCATCAACCAGGAATGATACCATATCGATTATGTCGTCCTTGGCAAAAGATAGGGTGTCAACCAGTTCTTTGAGAGTGCGAGGCCGCACTTGAGTCATATATAAGATGCCCTCTTGCACGTCTTTTGGGGTGAACTGTTGCTTCTTGCGTTGCTCTATACAAGTGTCGCAATGCCTGCAACGGTCAGAGTCTTTCTCTCCAAAGTATTCCACCAAGAATTTCTCACGGCAGATGTCATCACGGTAGCAGTAATCAATCACTGCCTCAATGCGTTTTTCCATGCGTTCCCTTAGGTCTTCATATATAGCTTTAGGAATGAGCACATGCTGTGGCTCTTCACGCGAGGTGGTATAGACGATATAGGGCGTGCGCTTGCGAGGCACGTAGTGCAAAATATGCATGCGAGTGAGTTCCAGCAAGGAGTCATAGATGGTTTGCTGAGAGAGTCCAAAGCGGTAACTTATGACATCTTCGTTAATAAATACATAGTCGGCAAAGAGTCCAGAATAAGTCCTTAGCAACGCTTGAAGCACTTCATCGGCGCGTGGTGTGGTAGTGGGTATGTTATACAGCTCATCTTTCCTTGCCTGAATCATTACTCGCGACTGTGTTTCAATCTCTTCGACGAACTGGATGTAACCTGAGCGAGTGAGGATATTGAGAGCGTTATGGGTGGGTAAAACAGGAAGATTAAAAGTTTTGCAAAACAAATTAAAGTTGAAATCAAGCATCTGCTGGTAGCCCTCTCCTATTGCCACGTTAAGGAAATTGCCCACTCGTTCATAAACATTCCTGATATACTCCTTCTCAGGAAACGCCTCACTCAAATGACGATGAAGGATGCGCTTGTCGGTCTCTTTGACAAGCATCACGGCAAAAGAGCGATTACCGTCGCGTCCTGCCCTGCCAGCTTCCTGGTAATATTCCTCGAGAGTGTTAGGCACATCAACATGAATGACCAATCTCACATCAGGCTTGTCGATGCCCATACCAAAGGCGTTGGTGGCGACAATGATTCGTATTTCATCATTTTTCCACTTGTTCTGCTTGTCTTCTTTCTCTTCGGTCGTGAGACCTGCATGGTAATAGTCGGCGCTAATGCCATTGCGCTTGAGTTCATCGGAAATCAATTTAGTGCGCTTGCGGCTACGAGCATACACGATACCCGAGCCGGCCACCGATTTAATGATATGAACGAGTTCGCCCATCTTCTCGGTAGTGTGCCGCACAATATAGGAAATATTGTCACGTTTGAAACTCTTAATGAATACATTAGGGGATTTAAAATGAAGTTTTTCTTGAATATCGGCAACTACAACTGGTGTGGCAGTGGCAGTTAGAGCCAGCACAGGCACATTTCTAAACACTTTCCTCAACTTGGCAATCTCAAGGAACGACGGTCTGAAGTCATAGCCCCATTGCGAAATGCAATGTGCCTCGTCAACTACTATCAGACACACATTGAGCGTTTTTATCCTATCAATAAATGTGTCGTTCTGTAACCTTTCGGGAGACACATAGAGGAACTTGCAGTTGCCATGCAGGCATTTCTCCATCACTCTGCGGTGCTCCGCTATCGACAAGCCAGCATGAAGATAAGCGGCCTTTATGCGACGAGCCACCAGATTATCGACCTGATCTTTCATTAGCGATACGATGGGGGTCACAACTATCGCTAAACCGTCCATTGCGAGTGTGGGAATCTGGAACGTAATAGACTTGCCTCCACCAGTTGGCATAAGCCCTAACGTGTCGCGACCTTCAAGTACCGACATGATAATGTCTTCTTGAAGGTCACGAAATTGTGTGTAACCCCAGTATCTCTCAAGGAGTTTATGGATGTCAATTGTCGTTGGCATCGTTGCTCATTCTAATGCCTTTAATGAGTAACTGTATTGAAACCATGTTGCGGTGATGATTCTCTTCTATTGTGTAGATGATATCAAATGGTTCCTTGTTCTTGATGCGCTCGAAGTACTCACCCATAGTGAAAGCGATGCAGTTCATCATCTTTCCTGATTTTTGATCAATAGCATCCAATTTTATGTGCTCCTGCTTCTTGCCCACCAACTTACTTGAGCCTGCATCAATGCAATTCCTTGTCATGAACACAGGTTTTTGGTTCCCAGGACCGAACGGGTTGAAGAGCTTCATATATTTCATGAATGAGTCATTGATCTCATCAAAACCAAGCTCACAATCAACGTCAATCGACGGTGTCACCTGCTCGGTCTCAATATGCGCCTCAACATATTCCTCTAAACGTCTCTTGAACTCGGGGATATTCTCCTCTTTAAGGGTCAATCCCACGGCATTAGTGTGCCCACCGAAGTTCTCGAGCAAGTCACGATGCTGCTTGATGGCTGTGTAAATGTCGAACCCACGAACCGAACGCGAAGAACCAGTGACAAGACCATCGTGGCTATAAGTGAGAACCACCGAAGGTCTGAAATACAACTCGGCAAGTCTTGCTGCAACAATGCCAATTATGCCTTTGTGCCAATCGTGATTGTAAATAACGATGGGCTTTTTAGAACCCATCTCTTCCTTATGGTTCTCAATAATGGCATTGGCCTCCTCGGTGATGTTGCGGTCAAGCTCCTTGCGGCTTTGGTTGTACTTGTCAATTTTCTTGGTGATTTCATAAGCGGCAGCCGAACTGCGGGTTATCAGCAGTTCCACCGACTCTTGCCCCGACTGCATTCGCCCCGACGCATTTATAAGCGGACCAATCTTGAAGATGATGTCGCTAATGGTTATCTCCTTCTTGGTGAGACGACACAATCGCAGGATGCTCCTGAGACCGGCACACGGATTGGTGTTCAGGCGCTTAATGCCGTAATGCGTGAGAATGCGGTTTTCGCCAGTGAGTGGCACCAAGTCGGCGGCGATACTCACTGCGAGCAAGTCAAGAGAGTTCTCAAGGTCGTACATG
Source organism: uncultured Prevotellaceae bacterium (assembly GCA_937892085.1). Taxonomy (GTDB): domain Bacteria; phylum Bacteroidota; class Bacteroidia; order Bacteroidales; family Muribaculaceae; genus Sodaliphilus. The sequence goes on along the minus strand of CALAVD010000122.1, from coordinate 4,675 downwards.
TTGTCGATGCCGTTGCTCTTGGCAAAGCCCTGCATGAACTTGTAGCCCACACCACATCCCGACAAGTCCTTGTAAGGATACTTATCGTCAACGAGTTTTGGGTTTAGAATCGCTGCTGCATCGGGAAGAACATCATCTGGAACATGATGGTCGCACACGATAAAATCAATGCCCTTCGACTTGGCGTAAGCAATTTCTTCAACTGCCTTGATGCCACAATCGAGCACGATAATAAGTGACACACCAATGCTGTGAGCATAGTCAATGCCCTGCACAGAGATACCATAGCCGTCATCATCTCGCGTGGGGATATAGTACTCCACGTTTGAATAGAAACGTCTCAAATAGCGATAGACCAGAGCTACCGCTGTAGTACCATCTACATCATAGTCGCCATAGATAAGTACTTTTTCTTTTGCCCCCAAGGCTTGGTTTAGCCTTTCTACAGCCTTTTTCATATCCCTCATCAAGAATGGGTCGGGCAGTTGGCTCAATGATGGATAGAAGAAGTCGCGGACGTCCTCCGGAGTCTTCATGCCACGCAACACCAAAAGCCGAGCGATAGAAGGACAGTCGGGGAACTGAACCGCGAGCTGTGCCTCTATCTGCTTCTGTTCGGATGTAAGGGGTAAGTAAATCCATTTACTTGTCATTTATGTTGTTCTTTAATTGGCTGTGTAAGAAGGCACTCTTGCCTTGTGCAGAGGGAGAAGGAATATATCAATATCAAGTTTTAGTCATCAGCATTATTATCAAAGAGATTGATTGCGCTAATTAACATGTATTCACAAGCACATGCAAAAACTCAAAGCCTTATCATGAGTGGCATGCGAATGACTTATAAGAGTCTTTCAGGAGAATGCCCTCAAATGGCTTTCAATCTCATTATCAACACATTCATGATGTGATGCAACAATGATTATCGTCATCACTTGCAGCATCCAATCACAAACCGATGACAAAACTTAATATTTTCCTCACAAAATTAGTGAAAATATTATGTAATGCAAAATAAATGAGAACTTATTTCAATTCAAGTAAAGTAAAATTATTGTATTTTGTGTTTTCTTAACAAATTGATTCGTGGCAGTTGTTTTAGATATAATATTTAACGGCCAAGAAGCTTACTGTACTCTGCTGTGACATCAGATGCGGTAATGCTTCCATCGCAGTTTACATCGGCACGGTGGATATTTTCATTTGTAATGCCGAGCATTATATTGTAGAGGCATGTTATATCGGCTGCTGTGACGGCTCCATCTCCATCAACATCGCCATTAAGCTTGCCAAGAATGTATTTGATTCCAGCGTCGATATCGAGTTTGCCATATCCCCATTTCTTTGCAGGTCCCGCTACCACAAAATTGTCGCGATAGCAAGTGGCTGCCATTATGTTTTTAACATCGGTGGGCGACAAGGTAGGGTCAATTTGAAGCCACAGGGCGATAGCACCCGACACAACTGGCGTTGACATTGACGTGCCACTATTAACGCTATAAGGATAATATTCCCCATCAACATTCACGTTGTCAACGATTTGAGATGGATTCTTGTAGGCCTCAACAAAGCGGCTAACAGAAGATGCAACCTGATGTCCTGGTGCCACCAGGTCGGGACGCATGCGGTTGCGAGTGTCAGGACCAAACCCTGAAAAATAGGCTATCTCGCCAGGGTTGCACTTATAGACGATGGTTGTGTCGCCATCCATCATCACAAAGGAATCATTAGAGCAATAAGCACCAACGGAAATCACATTGTCGGAGGTTGCCAAGTCGCTCACGGTGCATCCAGTGCCTACCACACCTCCTGTCCAGCCATCAAGGTTGCATTTAGAATACACCATCATGCCGCCACTCCATCCCATCAATGTCTCTCCGGCAGGTGCTTTGCAAATGAAGCCTATGCGATACTTGCTGCGCTGAAATGACGTGTAATTAGTCTCTACAATGGAATGGAAATTTCCGTTATCCTCTATGGCACAAGCAAAATAAAGTTCACCAGAGAAATACTTTGCGAAAACAGTATCAGTCTCACTCGACACCACATAAACACTATCGAGTTCTGCTTCACGAGGCACGTCGAGCCTATGAACAAGGGTGTCGGTCAGGATATCCCAAATGACAATATCAACCGTGTGTCGTTGGGGTGAACGAGACCAAATACTTGAATAGCCAACCATAGGTTCGCGGCTGTACCAGTTGCTCGTGAAAGTGGCAAGAGAATCGTTTTCCCCAAGTGTTTTTTTGATGTTGATAGGCATGTGGCCATCATTCCCTGCCGACACCACGCAGATGCGGCCTGGTCCAGTCACGTCATCAAACAAATGGCAAAGTGTGGAGCTACCGTCATGTGCTCCTTCTTGGCTACCAAGACTCATATTGATGACGGCAGGGAGTCCTGCTTCATCGGCATAATTGAATATATATTTTATTGAGTTTGCTATGTTAAAGTCGGTGAGGCTGTTCTCTGGCATGGAACAAACCACTATCTGTGCATCGGTAGCAACACCATAATAGCCATTGGCGAGATAACTGCCTGCTGCGGTGCCTGTGGTGTGGGTTCCATGAGTCTCAGTACTATCGTCAGTAGTGAGCTGCTTTATTTGTTGTGGAGTAGTATATTCACTACCCGGTAGTTGAATGCCGTCAATCGTTGGTGGTGTACCACTGCTATCTTCAGGCATATAAACCCGCACGATGCGATTGTTACCGTCTTTGTCAAGAAAATTGATGTGGTTGAAATCTACGCCAACATCTATCATTCCCACCACTACCCCATTACCTGAATATGCTGGGCTTGTATAGCCATTTTCGGCAACATTCAATGCGGGGAAGTGCGACATCTCACGAGCCTTGTCGTTGTACAATGAGTAATGCTTCTCAATGTCGATACTTTTCACACCTTTGACTCTTGCCAAATCACCCAACTCGTCGATAGGTATAGTGATTGTCACTATATTGCCAAAATGAGCATTTACTGTCAAACCCAAGTCGCTCAGCCGAGACAGAACGCTTGAATCATCCACCGTGACAAAGGCATGAAGCATATTGTCGTCGAGAGACCTCACTTGTGGCATAGCCATACTTGTGGCGTGATAGTGCTTGGCAAGTTCCAGCGAAGTACGGGCCGTGAACACGCCAGCTACCGCCACGTCGATAGCTACGAATGCTAAAATATATAGAATTATGCGTTTCATAGATTAGCAGTTTTCAAAGATAATCATTTGATTTGCAAATATACTCTTTTCTTTCCATTTTTGCAAAAAAATCCCGATGGAGACTTTCGTAATCTCCATCGGGAGTGTGATTAGATTGTAAGTTTGATTACTTCAGATTTTCAACAAACTTGCGAAGATTCTCGTTGTCAGGATCATTCTCAAGCCATTTTCTGTAATAATCTTTTGCTGCCTCCATTTGGCCATTGTTTTTGTTGTAAGTGGCGAGATAGCGGTAAACATTCTGATAGTAGTACTTGGCATTCTCGTCATTCTTGTTGGCATTTACGGCGGCAAGCAGTCTGTTGTAATACTCAAGCGCACCACCCTTGTACTCATTGTTCTCTGCAAGAACCTCTACGCGTGCTGCCAGGTTCAGGTTGCTCATGTCGTTGGGATCTTTATCGAGAAGCTCCTTGACAGCGACTCTTGCCTTAGCAACGGCGTCTTGCTTAACAGACTCGTCTTGAGTGTTCTCGCCAACGCGGCAATATGCGCTAACAAGCTGATAAAGGTCTGAGGTGGTATAATCACCGCCATCTATGATTTGCTGGCGCAGCATAGCTGCTTTATCATATTCTTTATTCTTGTTATAAATGCTTGCCAGCTGTGCTTTCAGGTCAGCGTTATCGGGATATTGTGCAATCGCTTTCTCAAATACCGATAATGCCTCTGCAGCACGATTAGTCTTGTTCAAAGCATTGGCGAAGTAAGAGTAGTCAGTTACCGAGTAAGGCGTTGCCTCATTATCGGGAAGAGAGAAGAACTCATTACCAACGTTTACTGCATTCTCCCAATCGGGCTTACTGCACAGATTGTAGAACTTGAGACGATAGCCTAAGAACTTATAGATAGGAGATTCAGAATTTGCAATGAGACCATTACATACATCGATTGATTTGTCATAGTCCTTGCTCATCCAAAGCAGCTGGGCATAACGAACCTCATCCTTAACAAAGTGGTTGGGATTGTCATAATATTTTCCATAGCATTCCACAGCCTTAGGAAGATTGCCCTTAATGCTTGATGCCTCGTAATATTTCTCGGCAAGCTCACGTTGAACAAGCGCACTGTTAGGAACCAGGGTGAGCAGCTCCTCAAGTGCTTCAACAGCTCTCTCCTCATTGAGGAAGAAGTCCACGTTAGCAAACTTCACGCGGCTTTCAATGTTAGCTGGCTCATATCCAAAAGCGAGCTCATATTGACCTGCTGCCTGACCCCACTCTTTCTTAATACCCAAGTCGTCACCTTTAAAGATATAGTAGTCAGGATCTTTGGAATTCCACTTGAATGCGTTGTTGCAATTCTTCTCAATCTGTTTTGCGTAAGCATTGGGGTCAACTGTATAGTATGCATTGGCTATAGCAACAGCCAGCTTAGGGTTCTTCTTCGAGCATTTTTCTGCTTGCTTGAAGAAATTCTCAGCTTCCTTAATGTTTTTGTTCTCAAGTGAAATTGTGC
>CALAVD010000121.1 GCA_937892085.1 uncultured Prevotellaceae bacterium | reverse complement strand
TCTGCACGAAAATAAATCAAAAACATCGCAAGTTAATTTATAGAACCCACCTTAACTATTTCAAGCTTTGTCTCGCTTAATCGCATTTTTAGAGCCAAAAATTTCTTCGAAATTTTCAAGATTTCACACAGATTAGCCCCTAAACTCTAACCTGTGAGCAAGTTAACAACTTGCGAAACTTGAAATGCATTGATTAAACCTGCCGTGCCACTTGTAGCGCTGTCATCACTGCCACGCCGGTGTCGTCGGCGAGTTTCAGAGAGTTGTGACCGCTCAGTATAGAGCCAATGGCATAGAGGTTCTCAATTACTTTGCCGTCTTTGATGGCGTGAAACTCACTATCGATGGCCACGCCAAATTCCATGTAGGGCTGCGCGTCAAACACACATTCCTTGCTCCACTCGCCTTGATGCCCCGCATAATCCACATCGAGTCCAAAAATCGGCTCTACAACTCCGTCGGCACTCGAGAGCAATCCTCCATTCATAAACGAGCCTGTAGCAATCACGAAATTCTCGGCAACAATCTCTTGGTCAGGGAAATTCTTTGCCTCGATGCTCACTACCCTATTATCTTCTATCCTGCCATTTTTCACCATACTGCCCAGCAAGAAGGTGCCACCGTTTTTAATAAACAGCTTGCGTAACTTCGACAGAAGGCAGGAACCAGCGATGCTGGGGGGAAGCGTGGAGACGAACTTCACAGGTGCCTTCACCTGATGTGCTATCTTAGCTGCCGTGTCGTCGCCGTCAAGTCCGAAAACTGCTGGCAACACCACCATCTCGGCATCGCCCATATTAGACCTCACCTTGCGGGCGAGGTCGTTGAGCACGCCGTCGTTCTGCATTAGTTTGGCAACGGCAGTAGAGCGCATCACAGTGGGGTGACTTGTGAGTTTGTCAACAGTGCCGAGCTTGATGTCGCACATGCGGCACTCACAGCCCAACCGCGTCATGGCAGCAGCAATGAAGTTGGCCGAGAAATCCAGGAATCCATGAATATTGACCAGCGCCACTTTGCGCCACGGCAGGGAAGTAGCGTCATCGGTAGTCACATAGTCGTCGAGGGTGAGCCACGACGGACGCAGAATCCCCATCGGCGTCATGCGATAATGATTGCAGCTGCTGTCGCCATAAAAATTCAGCCCTGCCCCCGAGAGTATCACTGGAGTCATCGCCGCGTTGTGCGCCACATTTGCCACCCCAATTTTAGAATAAGGATGGCTGGCGCTGAGCTGCCCTATCGCCTCAAGAGGATGCAACACCTCGTTGCCTTGCTCATCAAATCCAAGCAAGTCGATAGATCCAGAGCTGAAGTTGAGTTTGCTCTGTCCTTTCACCATCAGTGCCACGTTCTTGCCATTGGCGGCAAGCGCTATTCCACACATTATGGCACTCAATCCGCCACCTATTACTATAACATCATATTTCATTTTGTATTATTTTAGAGCACAAGAAGACAATAGAACAAGGAAACAAGAAGACAAGAGAACAAGAAGACAAGAGAACAAGAAGACAAGAGAACAAGGAAACAAGATTACATTGAAAGGCCGCAGAGGCCCTCGTAGATGAGTGTGGTGAGCTGGGCTTCGCTCAATGTGGCTCCCCACGCTACAGGACGCATGCCCTTCCACCGCTCGTTCATAAATGCCGCCAAGTCGGCCAGGGTGGCCTCGGCATCACCTCCAGCCTTACACAGCAATGACGCTGCACGGCAGGCACACAACTTACCCTGGCATGAGCCCATACCCATGCGAGTGCGTCGGCGCAGGTTGGTGAGGTTGGTGACGTGTAGCTTCTCAATGGCATATTTCATCTCTCCCACACTGGCATGCTCACATTCACACACCATTGCCCTGTCCTCAGAGCTCTTCTCCTTGATTTCTTTAGTCAGCGAGCCATGACGATCCTGGGCAGCCTTTAATGTCACGGCATGCTGGTTTCCACGTTTCTTGGGCATACCGTCGTCACTGCCAGGAAGTGGCAAGATGGCGGTGGTGCAAGCCCCCACTTTATCGATTTTCTGGCACACCAAGTCGGTAGCTCTCTCAGCCATCAACCTATAGGTCATGAGCTTCCCGCCAGTGATGGTGATGAAGCCATCCATGCCATCGCGATCCTTGTGGTCGAGACACACAATACCACGGCTGATACTACGCCCTGAGGGGTCGTCGTCGCTGGCTACCAAGGGTCTTACTCCGGCATAGGCGCGCAAGATGCGCGTGCGCGCCAGCGCAGGCACCAGTTTCACACCCTCTTTTAGCAACACCTCCACCTCGGCAGGCGTCACACGCATATTGTCAATCTCAGTGATAGGCACACGGTCGCTCGTAGTGCCAAGCACACTAACAATCTTGTCGGGGACAATGATATCGCCGTTGGCGGGTTTGCGGCAGCGGTTTATCACCATGTTGTTCACGCGGTGGCTAAAGATGAGCAGTGAGCCCTTAGCAGGAAACATATTGATGACGATGCCGGCCTTCTTAGCGATGAGAGTGCCCCAAATGCCTGCTGCATTCACCGTGACGGGTGCAAAAGCGACGGTTATCTCGCCCGTGAGGTTGTTGCGAAGTTTCACACCTATCACCCGAGCGTTCTCCACTATCATCTCAATCACCTCATGATAGGTCAATGTCACAGCCCCATGACGGCGGGCATCAAGAAGGTTGGCGGTAGTCAGGGTGAACGGGTCAATTGACGCATCGGGCACCTTCACCGCACCAATGATTGTGGGATTTAACGATGGCTCTATTACTCGAGCCTCGGCGGGGTCGATGATCTCGGCATTGATACCAGCGTCGCGACAAGCATCGACGAATGTTGCCTGATAAGCCAAGTCATCATCAGGAAGTGTGACAAACAAGCCGTCGGTCTCCTCGATGCAATGGCGGGCGATTTGTCGCAAAATCATGTTCTCGCCTATGCACTCCTCGGCACTGTCATGGTCGGTAACGGCATAGCGCGCGCCGCTGTGCAGCAAGCCGTGATTGCGACCCGTGGCGCCATGCGTGAAGTCAAATCGCTCCACCAGCAGCACCTTGAGCCCTCGCAAGGCACAGTCGCGAGCCGTGCCAGCACCAGTGATGCCGCCACCTATTATTATGACGTCATATTCTTTACTTGCAGGTTTATTATTTTCTGACATTACATTGAGTGAGCTTAGACTGGTTAATTTTTACAGGTCATGAACTAAATTACAAAGTTACAACAAAAAAACTCATATTCCTCGTTTTTAACCCTTTTTATTAGCACTTTTCAAAATTATTCTATTTTATTTGCTCCTTTCACAGAAAAAAGGTATTTTTGTGACAAAAATCAACAAATCATCTAAATCATGAATATTCTTATTGTTGGAACAGGATATGCCGGACTCGTCACTGGAGCCTGCTTTGCCGACCTCGGCGTTAATGTGACATGTGTCGACTCCGACGCACGAAAAATCAACCTGCTGCTCTATGGTGGCTTGCCCATCTACGAGCAGGGTCTTGAAGACATGGTAAAACGCTCGGTGGCAGCCCGAAGACTGAACTTCACAAGCAATTTCTCTAATGTGTTCAACAACGTAGATTATGTGTTCTGCGCTGTAGATACACCGCTTGCCGAGAACGGAGGCACCGACCTCTCACAAGTGATAGATACCGCCACACGGTTTGCCCAAAACATCAACAACTACGCTGTCTTCATCATCAAATCGACAGTGCCACTGGGTACGTCAAAGAAAATCAAGCTGCTCATTAAGGAAATCCTCGATGAGCGCAAGGTGGATTTTGACTTCGACGTGGTTTCTAACCCCGACTTCCTCACCGAGGGTAACGCCATCAGCAACTTCATGAAACCCGACCGCATCATCTTAGGTGTAGATAACGAGCGGTCGCGCAAGGCGATGGACACCCTCTATCACCCGCTCAAGTTCAAGTACTTCCCAGTGATTTACACCGACTCTACCACTGCCGAGATGATAAAATATGCCGCCACCTCGATGCTCGCCACACGCGTGAGCTTCATGAACGAGATTGCCAACCTGTGCGAGATAGTGGGTGCCGACATCAACACCGTGCGCCACGGCGTGGGCACCGACAGCCGCATAGGCTCTAAATACATCTCCCCCGGCTGCGGCTATGGCGGCACGCTATTCCCTAAGGACATCAACGACCTCATCAACATTGCCGAAGAGAATGGCTACTCCATGGAGGTGCTAAAAGCCGTTGACAAGGTCAACAACAAGCAGAAGCAGCGTCTCTTCGAGAAATTCCGCGACTTCTATGGCGGCGACATCAAGGGCAAGACTGTGGCGCTGTGGGGACTCTCGTTCAAGCCTAACACCGACGACATTCGTGAGTCGCCAGCCATCACCACCATCGACATGCTCCTGCAAGCGGGGTGCCACGTGCGTGTCTATGACCCCGTTGCGATGAATGCCATCAAGTTCCGCTGGAACGACATCTACTGCGCCCTCGACATCTACGATGCCGTGAGTAAAGCCGACGCCGTGATGCTCGTCACCGAGTGGCGCCAGTTCCGCGTGCCATCATGGGAAAAAGTGAAAGAGGCGATGAACACTCCCTTAGTAATCGACGGCCGAAACATCTACGACGCCAGCGAGCTCGAGTCCATAGGATTCTCCTACACCTGCATCGGAAAGTAAACAGGCAATCGGAGTTACCGGTGGTAGTCCGAAACAACGTTTTTTCTCAAAAATGAACTAATTGGGGACGGTTCTCTTTTAGTTCATTTTTGGTTGTTGACGAAGTCTTGCCATCGATTGATGAGGCCTGCCATGTCTTCGGGGAGGTCGCTGTCGAAGTGCATCTGCAAGCCAGTGGTTGGGTGGACAAAGCCTAACGTCTTAGCATGGAGTGCTTGGCGAGGGCACTGCTTGAAGCAGTTGTGGATGAACTGGGCATAGCTCGACGAGGTGTTGCCGCGCAAAATCTTGTCGCCGCCATAGCGCTCATCGTTGAAGAGCGGATGCCCTATGTGCCGCATGTGCACCCTTATCTGATGTGTGCGCCCCGTCTCGAGCTGGCACTGCACCACCGCCACATGATTAAGGTTCTCGACAGTGTGATAATGAGTCACGGCATGCTTGCCCTGGTCACCCTCGGGAAACACCGCCATCTGCAAGCGGTCGCGCAAGCTGCGCCCTATGTTTCCCTCGATGGTGCCGTCGAGCTCCTTCATTGCGCCCCACACCACGGCGATGTACTGCCGCTTGGTGGTCTTGTTGAAGAACTGTAGCCCTAATGAGGTCTTAGCGTTAGGTGTCTTGGCGACAACGAGCAGACCACTGGTGTCCTTGTCGATGCGGTGCACGAGTCCCATGCGTGGGTCGGTGACATCATAGTCGGGATTGTCCTTGAAGTGCCAAGCGAGGGCATTGACGAGTGTGCCGTCGTAGTTGCCGTGCCCAGGATGCACACACATGCCAGCAGGCTTGTTCACCACCAGCAGGTCATCGTCCTCATAGACGATGTTCAACGGGATGTCTTGAGCTATAATCTCGTTCTCATAACGTGGGCGGTCCATCACCACCGAGATTTCGTCGCCGGGATGCACACGGTAGTTGCTCTTCACCGGACGGCCGTTCACACGTATGCACTGCGCCTCGGCAGCGTTCTGGATGCGGTTGCGTGAAGTTCCCTTAATGCGCTCCACCAGATACTTGTCGATGCGCAACAGCACGTGCCCAGGCTCCACCACATAGTGGTAGTGCTCCCAGTAGTCACGACCGTTCTCGGTAAAATCGGGGTCAGAGAAGTCGCTCTGTATCTCCATGCCAGAGCCACCAATCAAGTCCTCGTTATCGTCGCACATTACTTATTGACATTGTTGTTGTTGTTGTTGTTGGCATTGAAAATCTTCTCCTCGGCACGCGCCTTCTCACGCTGCTTCTGCTGCAAGGAGTCTTTCTCGCTGTCGGGGATAACATCAAACGGCATCTCGTTGATTCTTCCGTCACCCACCTCAATGCTCACTTGGTCAGAAATCGACACCTTGCTACCTGGAGCCACAGGGTGGCCATTTACCTTCACGGCAAGCACCAGTCCACGGTCGGCACTTGGCACAGTGTCGATATTGACATATTTAAAGCCCATATTCTTCAATCTGCTCTCGGCGTCGCGGCACGAAGTCTCGGCAAGCGGAGGCAAATTCACCATCATGGGATTGAAAGCATTAATAGTGAGGCGAATGGGGCGAGTCTTCTTTGCCATAGTATTGCCTCTTGGCTCTTGCTCAAGCACCATACCCGGCTTTATCGAATCATTGTAGAGCGAGTCGGCAATTTCCCATTCAAACCCTGCCTCCTCAATCTTGCGGATGGCATTATCGAGGCTCATATTCCTCACGCTGGGCACCTGCTCTTCTTTTCCGTGCTGCGTGAAGATGTCGATAAGCATATACATGGCATATAATCCAGCCACAAGCACTAATAAGACACCCAAGCAATTAAGCAACACCGGATGCTCATCTCCGAATTTTCCGAACATATTTTTTGTTGAAATATTAGTCAGTTACTATTTTAGCGCACAAAGTTAGCATTTTGCGCATTAATAGGCAAAAAATTCCTGTTTTTTGAGAAGCCATTATCTCTCCTGGAAATTGAGCTGCGACTGGTTGATGAGCATGTTAAACGTGGGCTCGCTGCGCAATGGAACAAGATTCACGTAGGGAGCATCATTAACCTTAATGTCGTAGAGACCTCCATAGCCGTTGGCAAGGCACGACTCCAGATATTTCAATCCTTGAGCCTTGTTGCCCATAGCAGCCTGCAAGGCAGCCGCGTAGTAGTAAGTCTCGCCACCAGTAGCAGGCAATTCCTTGATTTTTTGCTCCGCCCAAGCGGTAGCCTCACTATCGCGGTTGAGCTCATGGAGAGCAAAGCCACGCAGCGAAGTAACATCATCGTCGTTGAGAGTGAGCACTTTTTGGAAGTCGGTGGTAGCAGCGGCAGCATTCTTGAGGTGGTTCTTGTTGAGCCATCCGCGCAGCATCAGCACCTCGGCATTCTCAGGCTCAGCAGCGACAGCCTTGTCGAGCAGTGGCAACGCCTCTTTATACTTCTTTTGCTCAATGAGCAGGCGAGCTTTCTCCATCAGCGCGGGAGCATAGTCGGGAGAAATCACCAGTGCCTGGTCAAGGCTATTGATAGCAGTGGCGAAGTTGTTGCCCTTGCCCTGACGACGCTCTATCAAGCTGCGCAGCACATAACCTTCGGGGAGAGTGGGATCGCTGGCGATAGCCTTATTGGCATAGGTGTAGGCCTGGTCATAGTCGCCGAGCTGATATAGGCATTGTGCCTCGTCGTTATAGATGGTAGGATATTCGAGCAGATTGTTGTCGGTGATAGCTTTGAGGTCGTGCAACGCCTGCCCGTAGTGGTTATATTTGAGCGCTATAGCCGAACACACGCGGTAGAAGATTCCCACGCGGGGGTTCTCGTTGGTAGCGCCACGCAACGATGCTATCACGTCGTCGTAATGTCTATCGGCAAGATCAAAAATGCGACTAATCGACTCACCGTTGTCGTCGGTAGAACTCATGGCGATAAGATAAGTGTCGCAAGCGTCACGATACTTGCCCAGCTGCTCCTGAACATGCGCACGGTTCAGATAGACCTGTGGCTCGGCAGGGAACAACCCCACAGCCTGATTCACCCAATTCATGGCTTCCTCGGCTTTGCCCTTGTCGGCCTCGATGCAGCCAAGGCAATACATGGCGTCGAAATTTCGGGGCAAGCGCTGGAGGATGGTCTTAAACTGCGCCTCGGCAGTATCGAAATCGCCCTTAGCGTAAGCCAGCTTTCCCTTCATATCAACCCAAGCGAGGCTTGCAGGGTCGATGGCGGCAGCCTTGTCAACATCGGCAAGCGCAGCATCATAGTTTCTGTTGAGCTCATAAAGCTTGGAACGCAACATGTAAGCGTCAAAGAGCAGCTCGTTCTCCTTGGCAGGAGCCAGCTGGATGGTGCGATCCACATCGCTGAGCGCAGCCTCATAACTGCCATTGAAGTAATGCTGGTTGGCACGCATGAACAGCGTGTTGTAATCGTTGGGGTTCTTAGCGATATAATCGTCATAAACCTTCATCACCGCCACAGTAATCTTGTCTTGACCCTGAGCAGCAACTTGAAAGATAGTGCCTGATACAAGCACAAGTGCTACAAGCACTAAAAAATTCTTGATTCTCATAATATTTATTTAATTATTTTCGGTCTCTAAAATCGTTGATTATATTTAAGACTTTACACTTAAGATAGTGTGCATCGTGGCTACTGCCATGAGGGCGGCGGTCTCGGTGCGCAGGCGGCTCTCGCCAAGTGTCACCGGCACGAAGCCTGCGCTCAATGCCGCTGCCACCTCCTGCGGGTCGAAGTCGCCCTCGGGACCTATCATCACCACTGCGTCGCGGCTGGGGTCATAGACCTGCGCCAGCGACTTGCGCTCCTCGCGCGGCAGCGACTCGTCGCAGTAGGCAATGAAGCGTTGAGCGTCACTACTCTCAGCGACAAAAGCCTCGATGGGTGTCAGCTCGTCGAGCTGCGGCAGCTGTGCCTTTAGCGACTGCTTCATAGCGGCGACCAGAATCTTGTGCAGCCGCTCGGTCTTGAGCACCTTGCGCTCGCTGTGGCGGCACAGCAGCGGCGTGATGCGGTCAATGCCCATCTCGGTGCATTTCTCGGCCATCCACTCAATGCGGTCGAGGTTCTTGGTAGGAGCCACAGCAATCTTTATCTTGCTGCCCCAGTGCGGCAGGCAATCCTCCTGCGATAAAATCTCCACCCCGCAATGCTTGGCGTGAGCCATCGCGATGCGGCAGTGATAAAGAGTGCCGGCACCATCAATCACCTCTATTTCGTCGCCCTCGACAAGCCTCAACACGCGCACGCAGTGCCTCGACTCCTCCTCAGGAAGAGCAAGCGTAGTGGCTATGAATGGGGCGAAAAATCGATGCATCTCTGTATTTCTAAATGCACAATGCATAATGCATAATGCACAATGCATAATGCATAATGCACAATGCACAATGCATAATTATAATAAATCCAAAATGTTATGCAGTCTTAAGTCTCTCAGCCTCTTCCTTGCGTGGATCCTTGAAGATGAATAAGAATGAGACAGCAACCACAAGAGCATAAGCTGCAAAGATGTACCACGAAGTTGTCCATCCGTTGATGACGGCAGTTGACCCTGCAGCAGTCACTTCATCTGAATAAACAAACTTGTCAACTATGGCTTGAGCGCCAAGAGTTCCAATAGTGGCACCAATACCATTGGTCATTACCATAAACAAGCCCTGCGCACTGCTACGAATCGACTCATCGGTCTGCTGGTCAACATACAGAGCACCCGATATGTTGAAAAAGTCGAATGCCACGCCATAAACCACGCAAGAAAGCACAAACAAAATAACGCCAGGCATACCAGGATTACCCATTCCAAAGAAGCCAAAACGGAACACCCAAGCAAACATGGCAATTAACATCACGTTCTTTATGCCAAAGCGCTTCATGCAGAAGGGGATGAGCAGGATGCATAACGTTTCGCTGATTTGAGAAAGCGAGATTAGCGCGTTAGCATGTTGAGCAGCAAAAGTATCGGCATATTCCTTGATACCTTGGAAGGCTGTGAGGAAGGGGTTGGCAAAGCCATTGGTGATTTGCAGAGAGACACCCAGCAGCATAGAGAAGATGAAGAATATCGCCATCTTCTTTTGTTTGAACAAAGTGAATGCACGCAACCCCAACACATCAACCATTGATGTGCTACCCTGGTTCTTGTTGACTGGGCACTTGGGCATAAACAACGCGTAGCAAGCAAGAATAAGACTAAACCCGCCCGACATGAAGAACTGACCGAAATTGTGCTGCATGCCAGTGAAATCCACAGTGAGCATTGCGCAGATGAAACCTACAGTTCCAAAGACACGTATGGGGGGGAAGTCCTTTACTGTATCCATGCCCGCCTTGGTCAATGCGTTGAATGCTACAGAGTTGGCAAGACCTATTGTGGGCATAAAGAAGGCCACACTTATAGCATAAGGCAAGAACAGCGGCCAAAATGAAGGACTATCGCCAGCACTCATGGCATAAGCTCCAGCGATGAGCATAAACACTCCAGCACACAGGTGCGCAATGCTCAGCACTTTTTGTGCCTGTATCCATCTGTCGGCAACAATACCCAACAATGCTGGCATAAATAGTGATACGATACCTTGAACTGCATAGAACCACCCTATGTCGCCCCCCAAGCCATGTGTAGCCAGATAGCCACCCATACAAGTGAGATAAGATCCCCAGACGGCAAACTCCAGGAAGTTCATGATGATTAAGCGAATTTTCAGATTCATAGTCTTTTGAATTTTATGATTATTAATAATATTTATTCTGGCAATTCTTGTGTAGTTGGCTCGATGCCGAGTTTCTCGTTAATGGCCTTCTGGATGCTACCGGCGAGTTCATATTTCTCAAGCTCGACGGCGCGGTTGAGCTTCTTCTGCAACTCGTCAACGGTCATGTCGCTCAATGTGCGCTTAGGTTTCACCGCCATCTTGCCCTGCTCGCCATCCTTGATTAGGAAGCCAGTCTTGTCGAGGACCTCCTGAGTGGTGTAGATGGGGGCGTTGGTACGCAAGGCAAGGGCTATGGCGTCGCTCGTGCGTGACTCCAGCTCCAGGTCTTGCTCGTTAGTTGAAAGTTTAAGACGCGACATGAACACTCCATCGCTGAACTTGTAGATGAGCACCTCGTCGAGGCTGATGCCAAAGGCGTGAAACATGCTCACCATCAAGTCGTGCGACAAGGGACGAGGTGGCACCACATGTTCCAGTCTCATGGCGATGGACTGCGCCTCGGGCACTCCCACCACGATAGGCACACGCAGGTCTCCGTCACGCTGCTTGAGTAGCAGCGCATAGGCTCCAGCCTGTATCTGGCTGTAGGTGATGCCCATCACGTCCATTTCTATCTTATTTTCTGTCATATCACTTATTTCTTATTTTTTTCTATAACATCTATATGGTATAGAAACTTTAATCTTTACACTTACTACTTAACACTTACTACTTAAATAGTTATCACTCCGCTGCCGTAGCACAGGTGCCGGTCTTTGTCATAAATTACCGCAAACTGCCCTGGCGCTATGCCTTGTATGTCCTCATCGCTCTCAATCAGCCACTGGTTGCCATCGATGTGAGTGAGGTTCCCTGTGGCGAAGTGCGGCGTGTGGCGGTTCTTGAATGTGATTTCGTGAGTGCCACCACTCCCCTGCCACGGATTGCCGCTGATGAAGTGCATCTCGTCGAGGTGGATGGTGCGGCCATATTGTTTGTCGGCTCCGTAGCCGTTGGTGACATAGATAACGTTGTCGTGGATGTTCTTCTTCACGACATACCATGGTCCGCCGCTCAACCCCAGCCCTTTGCGCTGACCGATGGTATGGAACCAGTAGCCGCGGTGCTCACCAAGCTTGCGACCG
>CALAVD010000120.1 GCA_937892085.1 uncultured Prevotellaceae bacterium | reverse complement strand
CGCTTCACTTGAGGGAATCGAAGACACCGTTAAGTCTCTACTCGATGAGATTCAGAATAATATATTCAAGAAAGCCTATGACTTCCGTAATGAGATGACCTATAAAGTTGACAATTACGAAGACTTCAAAAAGCAAATCGAGAAAGGTGGCTTTGTACTTGCTCACTGGGATGGCACCCCCGAGACCGAGGACCGCATCAAGGAGGAGACAAAGGCAACAATTCGTTGCATTCCTCTCGACGCTGAGGAAGAAGACGGCGTAGATATGCTCACCGGCAAGCCGTCAAAACGCAGAGTAATCTTTGCTCGCAACTATTAATCCGCATTGGTTGTCCTCTACTAACCAACAGTAGATTATACCAAAATCCACTCCTGCTCAACATGATGAGATGGAGTGGATTTGTTTTTAGTTAAAGCGGAGAATAAATCACCTAATCCGTAGTGGAAAAAAAGTGATAATCAATAGTAAGGTTTGATTATCACAATTCGTTTTCAATCATCTCGACCTCGTGCCGGAATTTCTTTTCTATGGACAACCGCTGTTCTATCTGCTTGCAGGCGTGAAGGACGGTCGCGTGGTCACGTGATAGCTTCTGGCCAATGTTGGTTGATGACAGCTGTGTCTTCTTCTTGGTGAGATACATCACAAGCTGGCGCGCGTCGCTAATCTCACGTTTGCGCGACTTGCCATAAAGAAGTTGTTCGTCTATGTTGTAGAAACGCGACACAGTTTCAGCAATAAGCTCAAAAGACAGTTGTTTTTTCTTTATATTAACGGTATTGCCTATCACCTTCATTGCCAGCTCAAGGTCGATTTCCTGATTAAGCATTGTGGCGTGTGCCAGCAACGCTACTACGATGCCCTCAAGGTCCCTAATACTCTCAGTGACGTTCTGCGCTATGAATTCTATCACATCATCATTCAGTTCCAGACCATCTTGAGCAGCTTTCATCCTTAACACCCCACGACGCAACTCAATGTCGGGCTTGTAGAGCTCCACAGTCATTCCCCACTTGAAACGAGAGATCAATCGAGGCACCATTCCATCAAGATCTGATGGGCAGCAATCGCTCGACATAATCAGTTGTTTCTGATTTTGATGCAAGTGATTGAAAATGTGGAAGAAAGTGTTTTGTGTCCCAGTCTTTCCCGCAAGTTCTTGAATGTCATCAAGAATAAGTACATCGATGCTTTGATAGAAATTGATGAAATCGTTGAGCTTATTCCTGGTGACGGCAGTGGTGTATTGCAACTCAAAGATGCGAGAAGTTGTGTATAGGACACGTGTGCGTGGACGCTTCTCTTTAATACTGATTCCTATTGCTTGAATTAGATGAGTCTTGCCCGAGCCAGTAGGTCCAAACAAAAACATCGGGTTAAAGGTCTTGCAATTAGGATCATCGGCGATAGCTTTACCCACGCTCACTGCGAGCTTGTTGCTCATGCTCACACAATAATTCTCAAAGGTGTAACGAGGATTGAGTTGTGGGTCTATATCATCAAGCTCCACCGACGCAAAGGGATTGGCAACCTGCTGGGTTTGACGAGCGACACTGCTATTGAGCTTCACACTCGAGTTGTCGTGAGCAATGGTTACCGATGAGCTTGGAGTATCCTTTATTATATTAAAGGTGTAGAAGAGTTTCACATCACTTCCATAGACTCTACGCAAAGTGGCACTGAAGAGCTGGATATAATTCTGCTCGATCTGCTGAACAAAGTATTGTGAAGGCAACCTCAATGTGAGCTTGTTATCTACGTACTCCGAAGCGACAATAGGCTCAAACCAAGCTTTGAACTGCTCGGCGTCAAGATTGTCGCGAAGTATCGCAAGACATTTATTCCACAATTGTATGTTTTGTTCTTCGTTCATTTTACTCTTTGTCCCTATTATGGGCTTGTTTTAGCAGTACAAATTTCTCACTAAAATTCAAATAAAAAAAGTACGAAAAAATTTGCTTTTATTAAAACCTTTATAATGGTATTGACTATCAACATGTTGCAAAACAGCATTTGAACTATCGCGATGACAACGACTCACAATGCTATATTTCAACAATTTAGGACAAGGCACTATTATATCTCATAAGCAAAAATTCATGAGATGATGTTTCCAAAGTCCTTTATTAGTTGAGAATTAAAAACCACACATAAAAACACAGAAAAAACTTATTCAGAATGATTCCAAATAAGCTTTTTTGCCTAACTATTATTCTTTTTAAAAAACTTTAATAGTTATGTATTTTTTGGGGTTGGCTTTAAGGTCTTTCAGCAATGAGTCAAGACTCATCACGGTACCATTAGCATTGTCATATAACTGCCTGTCATTCAACAACAAACCCAAAGACGAGTTGCGGTCATTGATTTTATTGTTAAGCTCCGTCGTTATCGCTTTCAGGTTTGCCAATGTGGCATTCAAATCGTCAATGGTCGTCTGTAATTGCTGAGTAGGCAACTCATTAACTTTTTTATTGAGTGTGGAACTGAGCGACTGGAAATTTGTCATCGTGCCGTCGGCCTTAACCTCAATGCTGCTAATGCCATTCAACACGCCTGGCACACTGCCGTTGAGGTTCTGAGAAAGAACCTTCAGGTTGCCCATCAGCACAGTGAGCTCTTGTGCACTGGCGTTGATCTTGGCTGTGATTTCGTCAATATCAGACACCGAGTTGTGCAACGAGGGGTTTGACGTCAATGTGTTCACATTTGTCAATATGTCATTAACCTTTGGCATTATCTCATTCACTTGAGGCATAATATCGCCTCCCACCTTGTCCATCAGTCCTGCCTGTACTGAGCTTGGTATCAAATCGCCCACCTTATAGCACGCTTCACCATTAGCGAGATTAATCACCAGCGATGGCGACCCAAGCAATTGGCTGGTCAAAGACACCGAGGAGCCAACAGGAATCTTCAGCTCATCATCAAGGCTCATCTTAACCTCAATCTTGTTAGTCTTATAATCGTAGTTGATATCCTTAACCAGACCCACTTGGTAACCATTAACCGTCACCGGCGACGACACCGTCAAGCCATCAATCTTCTCAAATTGAGCCAAATAGAAGTTCTTTGGCTCAAAGATATTTACGCCTTTTAGGAACTCAATGCCCCAATATAACAACCCCAATGCCACAACAACAACGACACCTATAATTATATTTTTCTTCATTAATTTTTTATACCTATTATTGATTGATATAACATCTTTTTTATTTCAAACTGCAAAAGTATAAAATTATTTCAACTTACTCACACAATTATTCTTAAAAAAATTTGATTAGACCTCTTTATCTTGATAGTCTTGATAGTTATCTTGCTAATCTGCAGATTGAACAAGCCACGAATTTGCACTAATTTTCACAAACATACAATGAGCGCCTCCATCATAAGAGAGGAAGCGCTCCTAATTGTGCATTGTGCATTATGA